>NZ_DATMGA010000017.1:0-23402 GCF_035555955.1 Eoetvoesiella sp.
CCCGTCTCGGCCTATGTCGTCTTCACCCTCCTGGTCTCGCCCATGATCCGGGCCATGCAAGGCCGCGAACGCCTGCTGCCCGACGTCAGCTACGGCAAGCTCGACAGCGCCACCACGTTCAACGAGACACGCGAAGAATTCATCCGCGTGCGGGCCAGCCATGCCGACGACGGCTCGACCAGCCTGTCGCCCTACGCACAGCAAGGCTCGGGGGTAATCAGCTCCCTGCCCTGGGCCACCGGCGTGGCGCGCATTCCCGCCAACACCCTGGTCGGCAACGGCGACACCGTGGCCTACTACGACTTCGCCCACTGGCAGGTGTAGAAAAGGGCCGCCCTTTGCCTTGGGACGGCCCGGCGGCAAGGAAACGCCCCCACGCCGTGTGCTATGCAGTCGGGGGAGGAATGATTTCCCGGGCGCGGGCGATGTCTTCGGGAGCGTTGATGTTGAAGAAGGCGGCTTCGCCAGCCGGAAACTCCACCGGGACGGCGCCATTCTGCGCTTGCCAGGCCCGGACCTTGCGCCCGCCGCTACGTAAATAGTCGCGCAGGCTGCCAAGCGTGCGGCAATGAACCAGCATGCACAAGGGGTGGCGGTCCTCTCCACACGCCGCATAGGCAATCGGCGCGTTCTCTTCCAGAACCCTGGCGGCCAGGCGCTCCAGCAAGTCGACCGGCGGCGCCGGCACGTCCACCGGCAGTGACAGCAGCCACGGGGTACTTGCCCCGGCCATGACGCTGGCCAGGCCCGCCAGGGGCCCCAGGTTTTCACCCAGGGCGGGATCATCGCCCACCACCTGGCCATAACGGCCGTAGACTTCGGCGCAGCGGTTTGCGCTGACATACAGGGTTCCCACCCTGGGAGCCAGATAGCGCCGCGCCCAGGCGACCAGCGGCTCGCCGTGCAAGGTCAGCAGGCCCTTCTCTACGGGCTCCCCCGCGCCGTTCTGCATGCGGCGGGCCTGCCCGCCGGCCAGTATCACGCCGCTGATGATGTCGCGCTGGATCATGAGCCGTTCGCGCTATCCGCCGATATAGCTCATTTCGACCTTGTGCAGCGGCGCTGTGTTTCGGCCACGCAGCTCGGAATACTGGTCGTCCCGCCCCCTCCATACCCCGGCCAGGCGCTCCGCCAGCTGCCCGTCGCTGGCGCCGCCGCGCAGCAACGCACGCAAGTCATAACCGTGATCGGCAAACAGGCACAGGAAAAGCTTGCCTTCGGGCGACAGGCGCGCCCGGGTGCAATCGCCGCAAAACGGCTGCGACACACTGGTGATCAGGCCGATTTCCCCGGCGCCGTCCAGATAGCGCCAGCGCGCGGCGACTTCGCCGCGATAATCGGCCTGCAATGGCTCGACGGGGAACTCCTGCTGGATCCGGCGCAGGATTTCCGCGCCCGTCACGACCTCGGCCAGGTTCCAGCCATTGGTCGAACCCACGTCCATGTATTCGATGAAGCGCAAAATATGCCCCGAATGGCGAAAATGCCGCGCCATGGGCAGAATCTGGCCATCGTTGAGCCTTTTGCGCACCACCATGTTCACCTTGACGGGCAACCCCACCCGGGCGGCTTCGTCGATGCCGTCGAGAATGGTGCGCACCGGAACACTGCTATCGCTCATGCGCTCGAACAGCGTGTCGTCCAGGGCATCCAGGCTGACGGTAACGCGGCCCAGGCCTGCCGCCTTCAGCGCGCCAGCCTTCCTGGCCAGCAAAGTGCCGTTGGTGGTAAGGGTGAGTTCAACGGGCCGCCCGACGGGCGTGCGCAACTCGGCCAGCATGCCGACCAGCCGCTCGAGATCTTTGCGCAACAGGGGCTCGCCACCGGTCAGACGGAATTTCGCCACACCCAGTTGCGCCGCCGTGCGCGCCACACGCGTGATTTCCTCGAACGTGAGCAGATAGGAATGCGGCATGAACTGGTAGTCGGCGCCGAACACCTCGCGCGGCATACAGTAGGTACATCGAAAATTGCATTTGTCCGTGACCGATATGCGCAGGTCGCGCAGCGGCCGGCGCCGGGCGTCGAGCAAGGGCTCGCCGGGCCCGGGAGGCGTGGTCGAAGCCGCGCGCTCCGCGAGGTTCGAGGGGGGCTGCTTGCCGATATGGGGAATGACTCTGCTCATGCTGCTATCGTATCCGCTTTTGATTCGCCGCGTTCAGGCCGCGCGCGACGCACGGCCGAACGTCTCGCGAAACGCCTCTTGCAAAGGCATGACCCGGCCCAGGCCCGTGGCATCGTAGCCAACCAGTTGCTTGACGAACGACTGATAGGTGTCTTCCAGCAGCAGGCCAATGAACTGCTGCATGGGCGGCGACAACAAGTTGTCGCGCCGCACGGCGAAAAAGTAACGCTCTTTGGCCAGGGGAATGAAATCCAGGCCGCAGCGCCATGCCGCCGTCTCGACCCCGATGCCGACGTCGGCCATGCCGCCCACCACGTGCGCGGCGACCGCCATATGGGTGAATTCGCTGGTCTCGAAGCCCCGTATGCTGGCCGGATCTATGCCCTTTTGACGCAGCATCAGGCTGATCATCAGCCGGGTGCTGGACCCCACCTGCCGATTGACGAAACGCACGTCGGGCTGGTTCAGGTCGGCCACCGTGCGGATTTTGCGCGGATTGCCCGGCTGCACGAAAAAGCCCGTATCGCGCTGCGCCAAATAGATAAGGCAGTGCTTTTCAGGGTCGAGCCAGGGCATATAGTGCTGCAGTATGGGCTTCTCGAACTCGCCCACCGGCACCTGGAAGCCGGCCAGATCGCACTCGCCGCGGTTCAGCGACACCAGGGCTTCGATGGCCGTGCGATAGCGCAATTCGATCTGGGCCGTGTCTTGCTCGCCCACCACCTGCATCAGCCCCTCGACCGCAAAGCCATGGCTGGCATGCATGCGCAGCTTGGTGCCGTTTTCCACGTACAAGGCATCGATTTCGCGCTGCAATTCCTGAGTAATGCCTTCCAGCACGGGAGCAAGCCGGATTTCGATGCGCCGGTTGGCCCAAAGCAACTGCTGGGCGAACCGGGTAAGTTTGGTGCCCTGCCTGCGGCTGGTTTCCAGCAAGGGGCGGCCCAGATCCTTTTCGGCATTGCGCAGCACGCCCCAGGCGTGCCGGTACGAAACTCCGCAGGCACGGCACGCGCCGGCGATGTTTCCGGAGGATTCGATGGCAGCCAGCAAACGCAGCATCTCGCTAAGCGCCAGCCTGTCGCCTTCGGGTTTTTCCAGCATCCAGCCAGCGTCGAGGCGCGCCCGAAATTTATATGTCATGAATTGCCTATTGAATCGATGGAAAATGCCTAGTAAATTATGGCAATTGGAACCGGGTTATTATGCACTGATACACATAATAAATCAGCAGCCGCTCGCCCGCTACCCCTTGTATCCACCTTACAGGAATAGCCATGCCCAACTCCCCGGAAGCTCCTATTTCCGAGTCAACCGTACTGCAGGTAACCCAACAAGCCCTGCAGCACTATGCCGGCCAGCCCGGTAGCCTGCTTCCCATCCTGCATGCCATCCAGCATGCCCTGGGCTATATCCCCGCCAGCGCGGTTCCCGTCATCGCCAAAGAACTTCAATTGTCGCGGGCCGAAATCCAGGGGGTCATCGGCTTTTACTCGCATTTCCGCCAGAAGCCGGCCGGCAAGGTCGTCCTGGAGGTATGCCGGGCCGAGTCCTGTCAGGCCATGGGCGGCGAACAGCTTGCCCGGCACGCGCAGCAAAAATTGGGCTGCGATTTCCACGACACCACGGCCGACGGCCAGGTCACGCTCGAACCGGTCTACTGCCTTGGCCTCTGTGCCCAGTCGCCGGCCGTCATGATCAACGGCCGTGCGCACGCGCGCATGACCGCCGACAAGCTCGATCACCTGCTCGACGCGCAAGGGGTGTAATAAAAATGACACAAGCCATTAAAATTTTCGTCCCCATCGACGCCGCCGCGCTTGCCGTCGGCGCCGACGAAACCGCCCTGGCCATCAGCCAGGAAGCCAGCCGCCGCGGCGCCAACGTGCAGGTCGTGCGCAACGGGTCGCGCGGCATGCTGTGGCTCGAACCCATGGTCGAAATCCAGACACCCAAGGGCCGGGTCGCCTACGGGCCCGTACAGGCCGAAGACGTCGCCGGGCTGTTCGAGGCCGGCTGGCTGGAAGGCAGCAAGCACTCGCTGTGCCACGGCCTCACCGAAGAAATCCCCTACCTGGCCAAGCAGCAGCGGCTTACTTTCGCCCGCGTCGGCATCACCGACCCCCTCAGCCTGGGCGACTATCAATCCCTGGGCGGTTTCGAGGGCCTGAAAAAAGCGCTCACCCTGGCCCCTGAAGCCATTGTCGAAGAAGTCATCCAGTCCGGCCTGCGCGGCCGGGGCGGCGCCGCCTTCCCCACTGGCATCAAGTGGAAGACCGTACTCGGCACGCCGGCCGAGCAAAAATACATCGTGTGCAACGCCGACGAAGGCGACTCGGGCACGTTCTCCGACCGCATGCTCATGGAAGGCGACCCCTACGTGCTCATCGAAGGCATGACCATCGCCGGCCTGGCGGTGGGTGCCAACTACGGCTACATCTACGTGCGCTCCGAGTATCCCCAGGCCATCGCCGTGCTCAACAGCGCCATCGAAAACGCCCGCTCGGTCGGCTGGCTGGGCCACGACATCGGCGGCAGCGGCCGCGCCTTCGACCTCGAAGTGCGCGTGGGCGCTGGCGCCTACATCTGCGGCGAAGAAACCTCGCTGCTCGAAAGCCTGGAAGGCAAGCGCGGGCAAGTGCGCGCCAAGCCGCCCCTGCCGGCCATCGCTGGCCTGTTCGGCAAGCCCACGGTCATCAACAACGTCATTTCGCTGGCCAGCGTGCCCACCATCCTGGCCAAGGGCGCGGCCTTCTACCGCGACTACGGCATGGGCCGCTCCAAAGGCACGCTGCCGTTCCAACTGGCCGGCAACATCAAGCACGGCGGCCTGGTCGAAATGGCATTCGGCCTTACCCTGCGCGAACTGCTGTACGACTTCGGCGGCGGCAGCGCCACCGGCAAGCCCTTGCGGGCCGTGCAGGTCGGCGGACCGCTGGGCGCCTACCTGCCCGAATCGCAATGGGACGTGCCGCTCGACTACGAAGCCTACATCGGCATTTCGGCCATGCTCGGCCACGGCGGCCTGGTCGCCTTCGACGACAGCGTCGACATGGCCAAAATGGCGCAATACGCCATGGAATTCTGTGCCGTCGAATCCTGTGGCAAGTGCACGCCCTGCCGCATCGGCTCGGTGCGCGGCGTCGAAGTCATCGAAAAAATCCGCAACGGCCAGCAGCGCGACCAGCAGGTCGAATTGCTGCACGACCTGTGCGACACGATGCTGGGCGGCTCGCTGTGCGCCCTGGGCGGCATGACGCCCTACCCCGTTCTTTCAGCGCTCGAGCACTTCCCCGAAGACTTCGGCCTGGAAAAAACCCCACAACCCGCGGCACACGCCTGATCCCGGAGCCACCACCATGCTAGAAACCATCGCCAAACGCGAACGAGACTACGGCACGCCGGCGCGCACCAGCACCGAACTCGTCTCCCTTACCATCGACGGACAGCAATGCGAAGTGCCCGCCGGCACCTCCATCATGCGGGCAGCCGCCGAAGCGGGCATCAATATTCCCAAGCTTTGCGCCACCGACAGCCTCGAGGCCTTCGGCTCGTGCCGGCTGTGCCTGGTGCAGATCGAAGGCCGGCGCGGCTATCCTGCCTCGTGCACTACCCCGGTCGAGGCCGGCATGGTGGTATGGACCGAAACGCCCAAGCTGCACGACATGCGCCGCAACGTCATGGAGCTCTACATTTCCGACCACCCCCTGGACTGCCTTACCTGTCCCGCCAACGGCGACTGCGAACTGCAGGATATGGCCGGGGTCGTGGGCCTGCGCAACGTGCGCTATGGCTTCGACGGCGTCAACCACCTCGACGACAAGCCCGACGAGTCCAACCCCTATTTCACCTACGACCCGTCCAAGTGCATCGTCTGCAGCCGCTGCGTGCGCGCCTGCGACGACATACAAGGCACTTTCGCCCTTACCGTCAGCGGCAAGGGGTTCGAATCGCGCATTTCCGCAGGGCAAAACGAAAGCTTCCTGGACAGCGACTGCGTTTCCTGCGGCGCCTGTGTGCAGGCCTGCCCCACCTCGTCGCTCATGGAAAACACGGTCATCGAAAAAGGCCAGTCCGAACACTCGGTCATCACCACCTGCGCCTATTGCGGCGTGGGCTGCGCCTTCAAGGCCGAAATGAAAGGCCAGGAAGTCGTGCGCATGGTGCCCTGGAAAGACGGCAAGGCCAACCGCGGCCACTCCTGCGTCAAGGGCCGCTTCGCCTGGGGCTATGCCACCCACAAAGACCGCATCCTCAACCCCATGATCCGCGACAGCATCAACGAACCCTGGCGCGAAGTCTCCTGGGACGAGGCCATCGACTACGCCGCCGCCGAGCTCAAGCGCATCCAGGCCAAGTACGGCCGCAATTCCATCGGCGGCATTACCTCGTCGCGCTGTACCAACGAAGAAACCTACCTGGTGCAAAAGCTGGTGCGCGCCGCTTTCGGCACCAACAACGTCGACACCTGCGCGCGCGTATGCCACTCGCCCACCGGCTACGGCCTCAAGACCACCATCGGTGAATCGGCCGGCACGCAGACCTTCGACTCGGTCATGCATACCGACGTCGTCATCGTCATGGGCGCAAACCCCAGCGCAGCCCATCCGGTCTTCGCCTCGCGCCTCAAGCGCCGCCTGCGCCAGGGCGCCAAGCTCATCGTCATCGATCCACGCGCCATCGAACTGGTCTCTTCGCCGCACATCAAGGCCGACTACCACTTGCCCGTGCTGCCCGGCACCAATACCGCCCTGCTTACGGCCATGGCCCACGTCATCGCCACCGAAGGCCTCATCGACGAGAAATTCGTGGCGGAACGCTGCGAAACGCCCGCCTTCGAGCAATGGCGCAATTTCGTTTCCCTGCCCGAGAACTCGCCTGAAGCCACCGAGTCCATCACCGGCGTGCCGGCCGGCGACCTGCGCGCGGCGGCCCGCCTGTTCGCCACGCACGGCAACGGCTCCATCTACTATGGCCTGGGCGTCACCGAGCACAGCCAGGGTTCGACCACCGTCATGGCCATCGCCAACCTGGCCATGGCCACCGGCAACATGGGACGCGAAGGCGTGGGCGTCAATCCGCTGCGCGGCCAGAACAACGTGCAAGGCTCCTGCGACATGGGCTCCTTCCCGCACGAATTCACCGGCTACCGCCACGTCGGCGATGCCGCCGTACGCCACCAGTTCGAGCAGGACTGGGGCGTCAGCATCCAGCCCGAGCCGGGGCTGCGTATTCCCAATATGTTCGATGCCGCCATCGGCGGCACGTTCAAGGGCCTGTACTGCCAGGGCGAAGACATCGTGCAGTCCGACCCCGACACCCAGCACGTGCAGCAGGCGCTGACTGCCATGGAATGCATCATCGTCCAGGACATGTTCCTGAACGAAACCGCCAAGTACGCCCGCGTCTTCCTGCCCGGCACGTCCTTCCTTGAAAAAGACGGCACCTTCACCAATGCCGAACGCCGCGTCTCGCGCGTGCGCAAGGTCATGGAGCCCAAGGCCGGCCTGGGCGACTGGGAAGCCACCTGCGCCCTGTCCAACGCCATGGGCTACCCCATGCACTACAACCACCCGTCCGAAATCATGGACGAAATCGCGCGCCTCACCCCCACCTTCTCGGGCGTTTCGTTCAAGAAAATCGACGAGATGGGCGGCGGCCTGCAATGGCCTTGCAACGACGATGCGCCCGACGGCACCCCCATCATGCACGTCGGCGAATTCGTGCGCGGCAAGGGCAGGTTCATGATCACCAAATACGTGCCCAGCGACGAGCGCAGCACGCGCAAGTTCCCGCTGCTGCTTACCACCGGCCGCATCCTGTCGCAATACAACGTGGGCGCGCAAACCCGCCGCACCCCCAACGTCATGTGGCACAGTGAAGACCTGCTCGAAATCCACCCGCAAGATGCCGAAGACCGCGGCATCAAACAGGGCGATTGGGTGGCGGTGCAAAGCCGTTCAGGCGAAACCGTGCTGCGGGCCGACGTGACCGAACGCGTCCAGCCCGGCGTGGTCTACACCACCTTCCACTTCCCCGAATGCGGCGCCAACGTCATCACCACCGACAACTCCGACTGGGCCACCGAGTGCCCCGAGTACAAGGTTACGGCCGTGCAGGCCCGCCTGGTCACGCAGCCGTCGGAATGGCAGGCCAAGTGGTCGAGCTTCAGCGATGTCCAGCAAAAGCTGCTGGCCGAGCGCGAGCGCGAACACGACAGCGTGCCGCAAAGCTGAAGGCGCCAAGGTGCCGGCCGCCATGCTGCGCGACGACTGCCGCATCCCGGCCATGCCCGGCCATGCCTCGCATACGGTCGTGCGCGAGGGCGGCCGGCGCGGCGGCACCAGCGAACAGGACGAACTGGTGCAAGAGGTGCCGGTCGCCCTCGAGTACAACGGCATCAGCCACGCCACGGTTCTGGCCACGCCGTGCGATCTGGAAGACTTCGCCTACGGGTTTTCCTATACCGAAGGCATCATCCGTTCGGCCTCCGACATCTACGGGCTGGAGGTCGTTGCCCGCCCCAACGGCATCGTCATCCAGGCCGACATCGCCAGCGCATGCCTGAACCAGCTCAAGCTGCGCCGCCGCAGCCTGGCGGGCCGCACGGGCTGCGGGCTGTGCGGCCTGGAAAGCCTTGACGAAGTCCAGCGCGACCTGCCGCCGCTGCCGCGCCGGCAAACTCCCATAACGGCCAAGGCCATTTCCGCCGCCGTCGAACAATTGCGCCAGCAGCAGCCCCTGCACCTGCTTACCGGCGCCACACACGCCGCCGGCTGGGCCGACGAGCATGGCAACATAGGCCAGGTGCGCGAAGACGTGGGAAGGCACAACGCGCTGGACAAGCTTATCGGCCACCTGCTGCGCACGCAGGCCGACCGCGGGCAGGGCTTTGCCGTCATATCCAGCCGCGCCAGCTTCGAAATGGTGCAAAAATGCGCCGCCGCGGACATTTCGGCCGTGGTGGCGGTTTCGGCCCCAACCAGCTATGCCGCGCGCATGGCGCAAGACCTCAACGTCATGCTGGCCGGCTTTGCGCGTGACAACGCCTTCACCCTATACGCCCATCCCGAATATCTCTGCAACAAGGAAGCAACCACGTGAACCAAATCGACCAATTGATCCGCCTGGCCAATCGTATCGGCAATTTTTTCGATGCCATGCCCGACCGCGCGGAAGGCCTCGAAGGCGTGGCCAACCACATACAAAAATTCTGGGAGCCGCGCATGCGCATCCGCATGCTTGAATTCCTGGACAAGCACCCCGACGGCAAGACCGACAACGAAGCGCTGAATCCCCTTACCCTGGCCGCCATTACCGAAAACAAAGAACGGCTGACCCCCAAAAGCACGGTTTAAGCCGGCGCTTCGGCATGCCTGGCTGCGGCGTCAAGACGGCATGACGCCCGTGCCCGGACACGGCCGGGACACAGGCCGGAACGTTTTTTCGGGCCGGCGGCCCAGGCGTACGCGGGCAGATAAAAAAATGCGGCTACATGGCCGCAATTTTTATTGGATTATTCGGATTCCTTGACCCGGTAGACCAGGACGGCCGTTTTGGCCAGGCTGAGCACCTTGATGGTGACGCTGCCCAGCAGGAGACGCGACAGGCCGCTGCGACCGTGGCTGCCAATGAAGATGAGATCGCAATTGTCTTCTTCGACAGCCTGGACGATGCCGTCGGCCACGTTGAAGTTGGACACGGCCCGCGCCGTGGCCTTGACCCCGGCGGTTTCGGCGCGATCCATGACGGCCTTGAGGTATTTTTGAGCCTGCTCGGCGGCGGTTTTGTCGTAGTCTTCGTCGGTAATGGCATAGGCGGCGGCCATGCCGTCGAAACCAACGGTGGCGGCAAAGGGCTGGGTAACATACAAGGCAACGACCTCGGCACCGATTTTGCGCGCGAAGCACACGCCCTTGTTGGCAGCTTGCGCCGCGAGCGTTGAGCCATCGGTGGGAATAAGTATTTTCTTGAACATGGTAACTGCCCTTTGAATAACCGTTGGATTGACGAAAACTACCTGTATTTATCCTACCCTACAACAGAACCAAAGATAAAGTCGGAAAAACGCCTAGTCTTGAGCAGAATCAAAGACCCTGAGCGGCCTGGTACAAATTGGCGCAACGCGTGCCGCTGCGGCAATACGCCAGCACCGGAGCCGGCAATTCCTTGAGCAATTGCGCAAACCGCTCGACGTCCTGCACGGTCATGGCGCCGCTGACGACCGGCTGGTACTCCACCTTCAGGCCTGCCGCGCGCGCCGCCGCCATCACATCGGCCGACGCCGGCTGCTCAGGCCCGCCCTCGAAATCGGGCCGGTTGATAATGACGCTTTTATAACCCGCCTCGGCCACAAGAGCCATATCTTCGGGGGTCAACTGGGGCGAAACGGAAAAATCGCTGGATAAAGGGCTAAAAGAAACTGGCATGACATTCTCCTGGTGATCAACAACGCCCCGGATTTGGCCGCGAGAGCCTCCCGAAGCATAAGGAAAGGTTCGGTTTCAAAAAAACTCGGCGCATGAACAATCAGACCCGCCCCGCGGCTTTGCGCGGCATTATGCTAAGCCCGTGTTCCCGCAGCAAGCCTCCGGCCGCTTGCCCGGCCAGCACCTGGAACTCGGCGGTTCTTTGCTCGCCCAGCCCATCCTGCGCATCGGCCTGCTCGGCCGGGTGGCACATAAGCAAGTCGCCGTCGCGCGCATGGCTGAGCCAGGCCTGCAGCAAAGCTCCGTAGCCCGCCTCTCCGCCCTGGAAATCATACACGCCCAGGAAACCCGGATTCAGCGTGAAGCCAAGGCGCCGCGCCTGCCGCGCAAAGCCTTGCGAACCCAGGGTTTGAATGACCAGGGCCTTGAAGCGCAGGCGCGCGGGAATGGACGGCTGGGCGCGCAAGCCGGTATAGCGCAGCCAGGGCAGGTTCGCCGCATAGCGCCGCACCAGTTCGGGCAGCAGTATCTCGCGGATTTGCGGCAACTGATGGACATGCTGGTGCCCGTCCACGAAATCCGGAGCCCGGCCCATGATGCTTTCGAAGGTATCCAATTGCCGCACAATCTGGGTTCGCAGCCGGCCGGTGTCCAGGCGGCGCGCATACGCGCGCAGAATCAGTTCCGACAGCGGCAGGAAAAGGCCCGGCACGGTCAAGGCTTCGGTAAAGTTCAGGTGCAGGCCGGTTTGCAGGTTCGACGCCTTCAGGGCGGCCGCATCCTGCTCGAAAACCGGCCCTTCGACCAGGCAACTGGTGGCGTTCAGCCGCCCCAATTCCGCCAGGCGCAAAATGCCCGCGTCGATTCCGGCATTCATGCCGAAGTCGTCGGCGCACACAACAATGCGCTTGGTTTGGTTGGACGTGCTATTCACTGGCGCTTATCCCGATTGGCATGGCCTTCATCGCTTTTATTTTAGGCCGGCTTCGGGCGGTTCAGTGCAAAACGCGGGCCGGGCACCTGCGGGAATCCGCCATGCCCTTAGTTTGCCGTCCTCGGCAAAAGGCGCCAGGCCAGCCAGAAAGGCATAGTGCTTGCCGGAGTTTCGGTCTCCCACCAGCCAGATCGCCGCATCGTGTCTGGCGCACAAGCCGGGCAGCAGGTCTTGCGGGTTGACCAATAGCGAGGCCGCCTGCTGCGGATCGAACTGGGCGGCATCGTAGATTTCCTTGCGCCAGGTATCGGCCGTCTTGACCTCGGGATCGTTCCAGTCGGTGACAATGGCCGCCGGCTTGGCCGTTCTCAGGTAAAACCCCAAGTCGTAGCGGATGCGGTCGAGCATGATCACCCGGTCGGCGTCGTTGTACGCACTTCGTATTTTCAGGGCCAGCCCCTTGGTCGACGGCTGGGGCGCCACCACCAGGACGATCACAGCCACCAGGCAAAGGCTCAAGGAAATAGCCAGGTACACCGAGAAGGTGCGCACCGCCCGGGAAGAGCCTGTACCGCCTTCGTCGCCCGGCCCGGAGCGCTGTATCGTGTCGGCGCCGCCATCTTCCGCCGCAAAGCGGCGGGCAAACGGCAAGGCCAGAAAATACGCCAAAGGCGCAAGCAGGGGCAAAACATAGCCGACCAGCTTGGAACTGGGAATGGAAAAGAAAACCAGGATGACCAGCAGCCAGGACAGCATGAGCCCATCCACCGCCGTACAGGACGCCTGCCTCCAGAACGCCTTGCCGGCCAGGCGCCAAAGCTGGACGGACCACGGCAGGGTGGCTGCAATCACCACCGGCACGTAGAACCAGAATGGATGGGGGTTGTTGAAACCCGACTCCAGAAAGCGCTGGAAATGCTGGTAGACGATGTAGTAGTCGAAAAAGCCCGGATAGCGCCACTGCATCCACACCATCCATGGCAGCGACACCACGAAGAAAACCGCCACGCTGGGCAGCCAGAACAGGCGTTTCAGGCTGTCGAAGCGCCGCCGGCCCACCAGCCAGAAAAAGATAATGCCGCCCGGCAGCACGATGCCGATCAGCCCCTTGGCCAAGAAACCCAGGCCCGCCGCCGCATAGGCCAGGGTCAGCATGCCGCGGTAGGCTTCGCCCCGCTCCAGGCGCAGCACCGCGCTGGCGGCCAATATAACGGTGGCCGTGATCATGCCCGCCACCGTCATGTCCAGGTTGGCGTATTGCGCGCCCCCGAACAAAAACGGCGAAGACACCAGGATGACGGCGGCAATGGCCGCCACGCTCCGGCTCGCGTGCTTCTTGAGAAACCAGAACAGCAAGGCGGCCATCAATGTGGCGCAGATCACCGAGCTGAACCGGCCCGCCCATTCATTGGGCCCGAAAACCTGCAGGGCGAAGGCCGTGATCCAGTAGAACAGCGGCGGCTTGTGAAAGAACGGCAAGCCATCCAGCAGCGGCACCAGCATTTCGTGGCCATGAAGCATGTTCCAGGCCACACCTACGTAGCGGCCTTCATCCGGCAGGAACAGCGGACGCGTCCAGGTGGTGGCCGACAGCCAGGCAAAGGTCAGCACCGCCACGGCCCAGGTCGAGCGGATGGCCAGCAGCCGGGCTGCCAGTCGGGAAAGGAAATTCATGATGGGAGCATGTTATTGATGTTGATCCGGGCCGTCGCCCAGGCCCGTGCCCTTTTGCTTTCGAACGATGTAGATGGGCCGGTTCTTGACCTCGCCGAAAATGCGCGCGATGTATTCGCCCAGGACCCCGACCGAAATCAGGTTGATGCCGGCAAAGAACAGCACCACGGTGATCAGGGTGGCCCAGCCCTGCACCTCGTCGCCATACATCCAGTGCTTGACGATGATGTACAGGCCATAAACAAAGGACAGCAACGACAGGCCTATGCCCGACACGCTCAACAGGCGCAGCGGCCAGGTGGTGAAGGCCGTCAGGCCGTCCAGCGCGAAGCGGAACAGCTTGAGCGGCTTGAAGGTGGTGGCGCCATGCAGGCGTTCGGGCGGCGAATAGTAGAACGGCTCGGCCCGGAAGCCCACCCAGGCGAACAGCCCCTTCATGAAGCGGTTGCGCTCGGGCAGCAACAGCAGCGCATCGACCACCCGCCTGTCCATGAGGCGAAAGTCGCCGGCGTTCTCCGGCACCTTGATGCCGCCGGATTCGCGCATGAGCTGGTAGAACAGCTTGGTGCCGATGCGCTTGAACGCCGACTCGTCCTCGCGCGAGGAGCGCACTGCGTAAACCATGTCGGCGCCCTCTTCCCAGCGCTTGAGCATTTCGGGAATCAGGGCAGGCGGATGTTGCAGGTCGGCGTCCAGGCTGGCCACCACCTGGCCCTTGGCGATTTCGAAGCCGGCGCTCATGGCCGCTTCTTTGCCGAAATTGCGCGACAGTTGCACGTAGACGACTTCGGGATGCTCGGCGACCCAGCGGCTCATGCTCAAGGCCGTGCCGTCGCTGCTGCCGTCATCGACCACGATGATCTCGAACGCCGGTGCGGCGTCGGCCAGCACGGCAAGCAGCTGCGGCAACAAGACGTTCAGGTTGGCGTCCTCGTTCAGGCAGGGAACCACACAACTAATGGAGGAAAGTCGGGACATGAATTTGCTTCGGGGTAGAAAATGGTGCTCCGGGGAAGCACGGCCGGACGGTACGACGCTGGCGCGCGATGCAAGCAAGAGCGAAGAATGAAACGATTCAGGGTCATTGCACGGCAACGCCGAATGGATTTCAGCAATGTATAGCACCCGCCGCGGGAATGCAACAAACCGACACATTCTGCGCAACACACAGCACGGATGCAACGAAAAGACGCGCCGTTGCAGGTCTCGACGTCGCCAAGCCACCCCCGGCCTTTCCGTCTTGCACACGCCGCCCTCATTGACGGCAAAGCGCAATTTTTATAAGATATATATTAAATAGATGTTTTTTATTCAACCCCTGCCACGCTGTCCGGCCGGCACGAATCCCCGCTTTCGGCGACTGAACCCGCCACGCATCCGGATTCGCGCGCAAGCCAGCCATGCCGCGCACCCGCATCACTATTGGAGTTCTTTGTGGCGACCCGAGACGAACTATGCACCGAGGAAGAAGTCACTACCCTGGTCTACAGCTTCTACGACCGTGTACGCGCCGACGAGGCGCTGGGCCCTATTTTCAATGGCCACATCCAGGACTGGGACAAGCACCTGAAACGCATGGTGCAGTTCTGGTCGTCCATGCTGCGCGGCACGGGCACCTACAGCGGCACGCCCATGCCCGTGCACGTAGCCCTGCCCGACCTTAGCGCCGAGCTGTTCCAGCAATGGCTCAAGCTTTTCCATCTTACCTGCGAAACCCTGCCCAACAGGCCTTTCGCGGAAAAGGCCGAAGACTTCGCGCATCGCATCGCACGCAGTCTGTGGTACGGCTACCAGTTGTACAACAAACCCGAAGCCGCACCCACCGAGGTATTCAATGCCTGAACTCCTCCAGATCGACGAACCCGCCCGCCCACCCGCGGTCCGTCCCGACCTCAAGGCTTTCCTCAGCCTGGGTTTTCGCCCCCTGTACATCGCGGGCTGCCTGTGGGCGCTGGTTTCCATCGCCATCTGGATCTTCGCGCCGCAGCTCATTCCCGCACCGCTGGCGGGCGTTGCGTGGCACGCGCATGAAATGCTTTGGGGCTTCATCGCCACCATCGCCGTCGCCTTCCTGCTGACCGCGTCGGCAACCTGGACCGGATTCAACCCGATCAAAGGCTGGCCTCTGGCCGTCCTCACTCTGCTCTGGGTCATTGCCCGCATCGGCTATCTAACGGGCGGGCCGGTCGCCGTGCAGGCCGCCTGCATCAGCGAAACCGCCTTCTTCCTCGCCAGCGCCATCGCCCTGCTGCGCGTCATGCTCAAGGGCAAAAGCGTGCGCAACTACGGCCTGCCCTGGCTGGTTCTAGGGCTTGGCGTCGCCAACATCCTGTATATGCGGGCCGCGCTGCAAGGCAACTACATCGAGCTGATGCGCCGATTCGACCTGGGTCTGATCTGCATGGCCATCATCGCCCTGCTCATCGCCCGCCGCGTCATTCCGTTTTTTGCCATGCGCGCCGTCGCGGGGCTGAAGATTCCCATGCAGACCCGCAGCGGCCACGTTCAACTGGTCCTCGGCGTTGCGGCAATCGTTCTGGGCCTGGCCGGGCTGGCCGCCTATGCCGCCGCGGCGCTGGCCATCGTGGGCCTTATCGGCCTGATCCAGGTCGTTACCTGGAAGCCCGCCGCCGTGCAAAGCAAACCCATATTATGGATTCTGTACGTCGGCTATACGCTGATGAGCCTGGGCCTTGTTTTCGCCGCCGCGCATATCGCAGGCCTGAGCCCCGACCTGTTCGGCCGCGCCGCCGTGCACGTGCACATCATCGCCATGGGCGGCTTCTCGGTGCTGATCATCGGCATGGTCACGCGCACCGCCCTGGGCCACCTCGGCCGGCCGCTGGCGCTCGACCGCAGCATGCTCGCCGCCTACGGGCTGGTGCTGCTGGCCTTCGTCCTGCGCCTGGCCGCGCTGTGGCCCAGCGCGCTCTCGGTGCATTTCCTGCACTTGGCCGCTACGGCGTGGATTCTGGCATTCGCGTTGTACCTCTGGCGTTTCGTGCCCATGCTCATCAGGCCCCGGCCCGACGCCGTCAAACCCCAGGCGCCAGCTGGCCGGCCATCCGCGAACCAGGCGTCCGCGAACCAAATCAGCATTACCGCGGTCAGCCGCAAAAAACCGCAATGAACCGCTCGCCCCTCCGCTACGAAAGCACAGGCAAAGGAAACGCGCCATGAGGCTGACCGCGCTCACCGATTACGCGCTGCGCCTGCTGATGCACGTCGCCCAGCACCCCGAGCGCTTGTGCACCATAGCCGAAGTTGCGCAAACCTATGGCATTTCCCAGCCGCATTTGATGAAAATCACCCACCTGCTCAGCCAGCGGGGATGGCTGGAGACCGTGCGCGGCAAACACGGCGGCATGCGTCTGGCCAAGGCGCCAGAGCAGATCAATCTGGGCGCGGTCATCCGCGACACCGAAACCGACTTCTCCCTGGTGGAATGCTTTACCGAGGGCAATTCCTGCACGCTCAGCGGGCAATGCGGCCTGGCCGCCATCTTCAACGGAGCGCTGCAAAGCTTTCTGGAGTACGTGGACAACTACACCCTGGCCGACATACTGCCGGGCGGCAGCCAGGCGGGTTCAACGCTGGAGCAGCCTATTACCCTGGTGCGCAGCGCCGCCGTTCACAGCCACTGACGCATGCCGAATCGGGCGTCCGCCGGCAAAGCCAGGAAGGCGTCCAAGCCAAAGACGCGCATCAAGCCTTGGGGGCTGCGTGGCGTCGCTGGCGCAGGCGCCGATAGGTTTTGAAATTGAGCTGGCGCCGCATCCGATGCCCTTCGCGCAGCCGGCGGCCATGGGCGGAGAGCAGATCGCCCCGGGTCAGCATGCCCAATACGTGTCCCGGCCTTGCCGGATCCACCACCAGCAGCCGGCCGACGTTCTCCACCACCATGTGGTCGGCCGCCTCCCGCAGGGTATGCTGCGCCGTTACGGCAATTGGCGGCCGCACGATCAATTGGCCCAGCGTCATGTCCGAAGGATGTTTCGGGTCGAAGAAGGTGCGCCGGGTCAGCACGCCCAGCACGCTGCCCGCCGAATCCAGAACCGGATAGCCCTGATGCTGGCCTGTGGGCAGGCCCTGGGCGATCCATTCGCGCACTTCCTGCAGGGTCTGCGTCGCCTTCAGCGTGACCACATCGGTTTCGCATACATCGCCCACCAGCACGCTTTCCAGGTAATCGGCCTTGTATTCCGATGGAACCCGCACGCCGCGCCGGGCAATCTTCTCGGTCATGATGGTATTGCGCATGACCAGCGCCGAAACCAGGTAGGCCGCCGTGCAGGCGCCCAGCAAGGGCAGCAGGCCTGCGGGCTGGGCCGTGGTTTCGAAGGCGAAGATGACGGTGGTGAACAGCGCGCGCGAGGCGCCGGCAAAGATCGCGGCCATGCCGACCAGCGCGGCGATGCGCGGATCAACGCCCAGCGAGGGCAGATACAGGCTGAGCAATATGCCCGCCATGCCGCCCAAAGCGCCGCCTATCGTGAACAACGGCGCCAGCGTCCCGCCCGACGTGCCGCTGCTGAGCGATACCGACCACGAGATGAACTTCATGATGCACAGGAAGGCCAGGGCGCCAAGCGTGAGCCGGCCGTTCAGGATGTCTTCGATATTGGTATAGCCCACCCCCAGCGTCAACGGCGCGAAATACCCGACGACGCCGACCACGACGGCGCCGATCGCCGGCCACCACATCCAGTGCACCGGCAGCTTTTCAAAAGCGTCCTCGATGCCGTAGACGGCATGCGTCACGCCCACGCTGATCAGGCCCACCACCGCCCCTATCGCTACATACACGGCCAACGCCGAGCCGCCCGGCGCATCCAGGGGATCCATCAGGAACACCGGGGTCGTACCCAGCAGCAAGTACCGCAAGCCCGTCGCAACGACGCATGCCAGCGCAACCGGAATCAGCGAGCGCGGCCGCAGTTCGAACAGCAGCAGTTCCACGGCCAGGGCAACGGCGGCGATGGGCGCGGAAAACACCGCCGCCATCCCGGCCGCCGCCCCCGCCGCCAGCAGAACCTTGCGTTCGCTGGCCGTAACCTTGAGCAACTGGCCGATCAACGAGCCCAATGCGCCGCCGGTGGCGATGATCGGGCCCTCGGCGCCGAACGGTCCGCCCGTGCCGATCACGATGGCGGAGGAAATAGGCTTGAGGAAGGTAATGCGGGTGGCGATGCGCGATTCGTTCAGCAGCACCTGCTCCATCGCCTCGGGTATTCCGTGGCCGCGTATGGCGCGCGACCCCCAGCGGGCCATGACGCCGGCGATCAGGCCGCCGATGACGGGAATCACGATGACCCAGGCGCCCAGATGGGGCACGGCCTCGGCGGGCGCCGAAAACGCGGTCGACCAGCGGCCATAGAAGAACAGGTTGGTGATCAGCCCGATTAGCACCATCAGCACTTTGGCGACGATGGCGGCAAAAACCCCCAACACCATGGATATCCCGATGATGCGGACAACCCGTTTGTCGATCAGGGTCGAGCGGCGCGGCATGCGCGCGGCATCCAGGCTGAGGCTCAGTTCGGGCGCCACAGGCAGCCCGTCGGTGCTGCCCTCGGTGCGCACGCCGCCGTGCAGATCTTCGGAAAAGGTGTTCGGTTCTGGTGTGGTCACGAAATGCCCGGAAAACTTGAAAATTCACATCAACCGGAAATTATGACTGTTTTCACCTTTAAAAAAGCTGAAAATGCCGAAGCCGAAGGCGCGGCGGCATGGCCGCCCACGTTCCTAGACCAGATCGCAGCGTATGGTGATGGGATGCTCGCGCAATGCGGCCATGACTTTGTCGTCGACCGGCCCCTCCACGTCGGAAATGACATAGCCGACCTGGCCCTTGGTTTGCAGTTGCTGGCTGACGATATTCAGCCCGAAATCGGCCACCAGGCTGCTGAGCGTGCCCAGCGCCCCCGGCAAGTTGCGGTGCACGTGCAGGATGCGGGCGGTTCCGGTCGACTCCTGGTACGGGATCTCGGGAAAATTGACGGCCCCCTTCGTGGCGCCGCTTAGAATGAAGCGCACCAGCTTTTCCGCCACTTCGCGCCCTATGTTCTCCTGGGATTCCTGGGTACTGCCGCCGATATGCGGCGTAAGCACCACATTGCGCATGCCGATGAGCGGACTTTTCAAGGGCTCGTCCCGGCTCTTGGGCTCGGTGGGGAACACGTCGATGGCCGCGCCCGACAGATGCCCCGACTGCAGGGCGTCGTGCAGCGCGTCGATATCCACCACCGTGCCGCGCGACGCATTGATGAGTATGGAGCCGGGCTTCATGGCGGCGATGGTTTGCGCGTTCATGATGTTCTGCGTGCCTTTTCCGCCCGGCACGTGCAGCGTGACCACGTCGGACTGTTCAAGCAATTGCGCAAGCGACGTGCAGGCGCGCGCGTTGCCCAGCGGCAGCTTGGCCTCGATGTCGTGGAACACCACCCGCATGCCCGCCGCCTCGGCCAGCGTGCCGACCTGCGAACCGATATTGCCGTAGCCGATGATGCCCAGCGTCTTGCCCCGGGTCTCGAAGGCCCCGTCGGCGGTTTTGTCCCAGAAGCCGTGGTGCACCCGGTCGTTCTTTTCGGGGATGCGGCGCAACAGCAGTATGCTTTGGCCCAGCACCATTTCGGCCACCGAGCGCGTATTGGAAAACGGCGCATTGAATGTCGGGATGCCGCGCATCATGGCGGTTTCCAGATCCACCTGGTTGGTGCCGATGCAGAAGCAGCCGATGACGCGCAGATCGGGCAGGTCGGCCAGCAGCGCCGCATCGAGATGGGTGCGGGAACGGATGCCGACCGCTTGCGCGCCCTGCAGGGCTTCGCGCAGGGCCTCCGGCGGCAGCGCCGAGGCATGGGCCACAACATCGTTCAACCCCGCGGCCGCGAACACCTCGCGGGCGCTTGGATGAATGTTTTCAAACAAAACTATACGAGTCATAGGGTTTTCCATCATAAAACGGCAAAACACCATTGTGACTCATTCGCGGCCAAAATGCCTCGGCAACCTTGTACGAAAAAGGGATAAGGGCTCGATGCAACCGACGGAACCCGTACGCGGAGTCCCCTTGGCCGCACCGGCCTGGCGGTGCAGGATGCGCATCGGCCTATTTTTGCCGATACTTTTCCGCCACCGCCTTGAACACCTTGTAGTCCTCCAGCAGCTTGGGATGTCCGGCGAACACCGCGTCGGCGCTGGCCGAAGCGTCCTTGATGAACTGCTTGGCGTCCGCATCGTCGAGCTTCAGCGATTTGCCGCCATGCTCCTCCCAGATCTTGCGGGCGTTTTCCGAATCCTGCGCCGCCCAGGTGTAGATATGCTCGTCGGCCTTCAGCGCCGCGTCCTTCACGACTTTGGCAAGATCCGGCCCAATGGTTTTCAGGAACTGGGAGTTGATGATGGCCACCACGGCAATATGGGTGGAAGGAAGAAACGTCAGGTTCTTGGTCACATCATAGAACTTCAACGACGTGAAAATGGTGTTGCCACCCACCGCCCCGTCGATGGTTCCGTTCTGCATGGCCGGCAGCACTTCGCCCAGCGACGTGGAAAGCGGCGCTGCGCCCAAGGCCTTGAACGTATGCAGGTACAGCGGCGAGCCCGGCACCCTTATCTTCTTCCCCTGGATATCGGCCAGGGTCTTGAATGGCTGGGTGGTGACCACCGCAACCGGCGTATGCATGAAGACGCTCAGCACCTGGAATCCCTTGGAGGCGCCGTACGTGGAAAGCAATTGACGGATTTGAGGGTCGTTCAGGACCTCGTCGCCCTGCTTCATGCTGTCGAAAATACCGGTGGCCGAGAGCGCCCCGAAGCGGGGATCCAGGCCTTCGTAAAAACCGGAGGCATTCAGCGCCACCTCAACGGTGCCCATCGTAACGCCCTCGATGGTCCTGGGCGCGGAACCAAGCTGTCCGGCCGGATAGATCTCGACCTTGATCCGCCCTCCGGAATGCTCGTCTATCCCCTGCTTCAAGGTCTTGAGCCACTCGACATCGGCATCGTTCGTTGTCGTGGTGGTCAGTTTCATGGTGTATTGAGGGGCCGCCACCGCCGCGGCGGAAATCAGGAACGACCCGGCCAAGCCCGCCAGCGCGGCGGCTATCGTATTTTTTACCTTCATGGTTTTGTCTCCTAAGAATTAACAAGAACAGCGCACTAGCTACCCATCAGCATCCGCATGCTTCCCAGGGAAATCCAGGGAACATAGGTAATCAGGGCCAGCGCCAGCAGATAGATCAGCAGGAACGGCACGATGCCCCGGTAAATGGTTTTCAAATCCAGGCCCAGCACCGACTGCGCCACGAAGATATTGATGCCGAACGGCGGGTGGAACAAGCCGATGGCCAGGTTGACGGTCATGATGACGCCGAAATGAATGGCGTCCACGCCTATGGCCTGCATCATGGGCACCAGCAGAGGACTCAGCAGCAGGATGGCCGAAATCGGATCGATGAAGCAGCCCACCGCCAGCAGCAAAATATTGACGGTAAGCAGCAAGGTCCAGTGCGGCACCGCCAGCCCATTGATCCAGGCGACCAACTGCGCCGGCACCTGGTTGACCGTCAACAGCCAGCCGAACACGCTGGCGCACGCCACGATGATCAGGATCTGCGACGTGAACAGCGCCGTCGTGCGGGCGATATCCAGAATGTCGCGCAGGCTCAGCTCGCGGAACACCAGACGGGTCACGATCATGGAATACAGGCAGGCCACGGCCGCCGCCTCGGTGGGCGAGAACACCCCGCCATAGATGCCCCCCAGGATAATGACCGGAGCGCCAAGCGCCCAGGCGCTGCGCGCCGTGGCCCGCACGAACGCGTTCCAATGGAATTTGCGGCCGGCGCCGATACTATGCCTGGCGGCGAACCAGATCACGTAGGCGGCGATCATCAGGGAAATCATGATGCCCGGCAAAACGCCCGCCGCATACAGCTTGGGCAAGGATTGCTGGGCCGCCGACGCGTAGATGATCATCGGCACGCTGGGAGGGATGACCACGTCGATGGCGCCCATGGCTGTCACCAGCCCGGCGGAAAACGTCTCGGGATAGTTGTCCTTGCGCAAGGCCGGCAGCATGGCCCGGCCGATGGTGGCCACACTGGCCGCGCTGACCCCGGAAATCGCGCCGAAAATGGCCGACGTGCCCACCGTGGTCAGTCCGACGCTGCCGCGCACCGGCCCCACGCCCTCCTGCACGAAGTCCACGATGCGCGTTGTAATGGAACCCCGCCCCATGAGCTCGCCGGCATAGATGAAGAACGGCACGGCCAGCAGCGGATAGGAGTCCAGCGCGCCGAACAAGGTCTGGTGCAGCACCGGCAACGGCATCTGCATGAAGAACACCAGCGCCACCGACGCCGAGGCGATCAGGACGATGAAGATGGGAAAACCGCAAAGCAGGAACAGGACGGGCAGAACCCCCAGAGCGAAGATCATGCGTCACCTGCCTTGCCACCCGCGCCGAACACCGCGCGGCACCTGGCTATGATCTGCACGACGATGACCAGCACCGTCAGGACGAAACCCAGCGTAACGCTGATGTGCGGAATCCACATGGGGATTCCCGTGTTTTCGCTGATGATGTTCAACTGATACATCCTGTCCACATATTCGAACGACACGACCAGCAGCAACAGCGCGACCGCCAGGATCAGCAATCGCTCGATCCCCGCGAGAATGCGTTGCAGCCATGGCGGCGCGCTGCGCGCGAGCACGTCCATCCGCAAATGGCGATCTCGCCAGCTGACCACCATCAGCCCGACAAAGCTGATGGCAATCATGCCGAAGATCTCGATCTCGTCGGCGCCCGTGATTGAATAATGAAAAAAATACCTTCCGGCGATGTTCAGGCAGTTCAACAGAACCGCTGCAATCAGGATCAGGGCCAGCACCGTTTCGACGGCGCCGACCAGCCTGTCCAGCATAAGGTCGAGCTTGCGCAGCATGCGATGTCTCCTTGTTGTATTGAAGGCTCTGCGGCCTGTGCCGTCCTGATTTTCATTGACGGCTTTTGCTGCATGTACTGTTTATGCCGGTATCAGCTCAGCGCCCCGACCGCCAGTTCGGCTTTTTTCTTCCATAAGTCCCAGGCCCGGGCCACCTGGGTTTCCACCGTCTCGGTCGCCGTGCGCACCTCCGCCTCGGACAAAAACGTAATGGCGCCAAGCTGCGTAGCCTGTATCTGGGCCCGCGCATTGATTTCGGCATACACGGCCCGGTACACGACCTTGCG
>NZ_DATMGA010000018.1:0-77122 GCF_035555955.1 Eoetvoesiella sp.
GATGGAAATGCTCTCGCGCCGAGCGTATGGATTCAGGAATTTTGAGAATTACCGCCTGCGAGTCTTGGCTCAATGCGGGTGGAATGGTGTGATTAACCGAGTGTGATGAATGCCCTGATCCCCCGATAATGGGGTAGAGCCGAAGAATGCCCTGATCCCCCGATAATGGGGAAGAGCCAAAAAGCCCTTGATGAATCAAGGGCTTTTAGGCATTTGGTGGAGACGAGGAGGATCGAACTCCCGACCTTCGCATTGCGAACGCGACGCTCTCCCAGCTGAGCTACGTCCCCAAAAGCTCATAATTCTAGCAAATTGCGGCCGTGTTTGCAGCAGGCATATTCCCGCTTTCGGAAATCTTTGCCTCGGCCATGGATTCGCCGGCGTGAGTTGTAACTGCCGAAGCCGGGCATCTAATTTTTGCCTTGTCCGTGCCGTTATCTTGTTACAGGTAAATGACACAAGTACGGACGTACGAATAATGACCAAGGACGGTGTGCAAATGGCGAAAGCGAACTCTCGCAAATATGGGTGGCTGGCAAGGCAAAGTATGTCCTTGCGCGTGGTTTTGACTTCGCTGCTGGTAACGGTACTGGTCATGGGGGCTATTGCCGTGGTCCTGGCCGAGCAGAGCCAGGCCAAGGCGCAAGAGACCGTGCGTCGGGAAATGCGGGCGGCGCTGGCGGCGGTCGACCAGTCGCTGCAGCTGGTGTTCAATTCGGCCAGCCAGCGCGGCCGCGAATTGATGCCGGCGTTCATCAGTTCGCTGGGCGGCGAGCCCACGACGGATGGTTCCATGACGCCTACCGGAGAGGCCGGCAATGTGCCCAGTTTGCTGGTGAACGGTTTTGTGGTCAATGGGGACACCAGCGCGCTGAAGCGTCTGCATGACTACACGGGGGCGGACCCCGCCATCATCGTTCGCGCCAAGGACGGCTGGGTGCGCGCGGCGACTTTGCTGGAAGACGACAAGGGGCAGAAGCGCATCGGGAGCAAGGTCGCTCCCAACGACTTCCTGGCCAAAACCCTGGACAGCGGTCAAGACTTTTCGGGCCTGGTCCAGCGCAAAGGCAAATGGTACGCCATGAGCGTGCAGATGCTGCACGACAAGGAAGGCAAGGTCATTGGCGGCTTGTCGATCCGCGTGGACGTAGACGGCGACGTGCAGCGGCTGCTCAACTGGGTCAGTACGCTCAAGGTTGGCGATTACGGCTCACTGGCCATTTTGCGGCAGGGAGCCGATGGCGGCGGCTGGGAGTTTGTCGCCGGCGGCGGCGCCATGATGGGCGCTCCGCTGTCTTCGCGCTATAACGAGGCCGACAGCGCCAGGCTGGCCGCGATGTTCAAGTCGGCCGATGGCTTCGCCGAAGCGGCCATGAAGGACGGCGAGGCGTTTGTCGCCTGGCATGGTGTCGAAAACTGGAACTGGCTGCTGGTGGGTACCGGCCAGCGCGACGAGTTCATGGCGGCCAGCCGTCGCGATATGTGGATTCAGCTGGGCATGATGCTGGTGGGCATTGTGCTGATTGCCGGCCTGGTAGGATGGCTGGCGTCGGCCACCTTGCGCCCCGTGCGCGAAATGATCGCCGCCATGATCAAGGTGGGCGAAGGCGACCTGACCGCCGACCTGCCCGCCGTGCCGACGGGATCGCGCAACGAGGTGCATATCTTGTTCGACAGTCTGCGGCATATGCAGGCCAATCTCAGCAATACGGTTATCGCGGTGCGCCACGGAGTCGAGGAAATCAGCATCGGCTCGCGCGAGATTGCGGCGGGCAACACAGACCTGAGCAGCCGGACTGAAGAACAGGCGGCCTCGCTGCAGGAGACCGCCGCCAGCATGGAGCAATTGGCGGCAACGGTGCGCCAGAATGCCGAAAGCTCCCAGCAAGCCAACAAGCTGGCCGGCAATGCATCGGAAATCGCCGGACGCGGAGGCGCGGCCGTGGATCAAGTGGTGGCGACCATGAGCGATATTTCCCAGAGCTCCCACAAGATCGCCGACATCGTCAATGTCATCGAAGGCATTGCCTTCCAGACCAATATCCTGGCTCTGAACGCGGCGGTCGAGGCGGCGCGGGCCGGAGACGAAGGCAAGGGGTTTGCCGTGGTGGCCGGCGAAGTGCGCAGCCTGGCCCTGCGCAGCGCCGAGGCGGCCAAGGAAATCAAGCAGCTCATCGACGAGTCGGTGGGCAAGGTCACGGAAGGCGCGCAGCACGTGGAAAGGGCCGGCGCGACCATGCGGGAAATCCTGGCGTCGGTGCGCCAGGTGACCGGCATCATGGCGGAAATTTCGGCAGCCTCGGACGAGCAGTCCACGGGCATAGACCAGGTCAATACCGCCGTCGTGCAAATGGATCAGGTAACCCAGCAGAACGCCGCCCTGGTCGAGGAAGCGGCCGCCGCCGCGGGTTCGCTGCAGGAGCAGGTGCAGAATCTGGCCCAGGCAGTTTCGGTGTTCCGGCTCAAAAGCACGGAAATCATCGAGGCGCCGCAGGAAGTCCTGGCGCTTACTTGACGGCGCCTACGGTAAAGCCAGCCACGAAGCGGTCGACGAAGAAGTTGTACAGGACCGCGATGGGCAGGCTGACGATCAGGCAAGCGCCCATCAGAGAACCCCAGAAGTACACGTCGCCCCTTACGAGGAAGGTGGGCACTCCCACGCTGACCGTGTACTGCGACGAACTGGTAATGAACGTCAACGCGTAGATGAACTCCTGCATGACCAGGGTCAGGGTGAAAATGACGATGGTCAATATGCCGGCCGAGGAAAGGGGCACCACCACTTTCCAGAATGCGCCGAAGCGGCTCAGGCCGTCCATCATGGCGGCCTCTTCGATGTCCTTGGGCACAGCCTTGAAAAAGCCCATCATCAGCCATGTGCAAAAGGGCACGGTAAAGCTGGGGTACACCAGGATCAGCGACCAGAGGGAATCCTGCAGGCCCAGCCAGCCTACGATGCGCGAGAACGGGATGAACAGGATGGTGGGGGGGATCAGGTAGGTAAGAAAAATGCCTATTGCCAATTGCTTGCCCCAGTGCCCCGAAAGGCGCGCCAGACTATAGCCAGCGGGCACCGCCAGGAGCAATGTGATAACCACGACGATGAACCCCACCAGCAGTGTGTTCAGCACCCATCTGATGTATTGCGTATCGAAGAACAGGACCCGCAGATTGTCCAAGGTGGGCGGCAGGTTGAACAGGAAGGGGTTGCTGCTGGTATTGACCAGGTCCAGCGTGCTCTTGAAGGTGGTGATCAGCATCCAGTAGAACGGGAAGGCGGTGAACACGACAAAGGCGGCCAGAACAAGAAAGTGCCCGAATCCGGAGGCCCAGCGTTTTCCAGGAGTTGCCGCGTAGCGCATGTCAGGTTACCTCCGCGCGACGGGCGATGGTCAGCAGCAGGATGACCACGGCCACCAGCAGTGGAAAAAGAAAGAGGGAAATGGCGGCTCCCTGGGCCAGGTCGCCGCCCGGGACGCCGGTGAAGAACGCCAGACTGGCCAGGACCTGCGTCGAGTCGAACGGGCCGCCGCGGGTCAGTACATAGACGATGATCATGTCGGTGAAGGTGAATACGATGCCGAACAGCAGGGCGACCAGCATGATGGGCATGACCAGCGGAATGTTGATGCGCAGCAGGTGGCGCCAGAAGCCCGCGCCATCCATGTGAGCGGCGTCGTGGATGTCCTGGGGAATGCCCGACAGCCCCGCAAGAATGATGACCGTGGCCAACGGCAGCAGGCGCCAGACATCCACCAGCACGATGGATATCATGGCCAGGTCCGGCTGGCCCAGCCAGATCGGCCAGGTGTCCGGCCCGATCAGGCCCAGGGCGCGCAGCGTCCAGTTGATGATGCTGTACACCGGGTCGAAAATCCACAGCCAGCCTATGGTACCCAGAGAAATCGGCGCAACCCAGGGCAGCAGGATCAGCAGTCGCACCAGCCATTTGCCGCGAAAATCGTTGTACAACGCCATGGCGAGTATCTTGCCCAGAATTACCACCAGCACTTGCGAGACGATGGTAAAGACCAGGGTGTTGCGCATGGAGCGCCAGAATGTGCCGTCCTGCACGATCTGGCGGAAGTTATCCAGGCCCGCGAACTGCAGGTGGGTGTTGCCGACTGTAGCGTTCGACAGGCTGTAGTACATGGACAGCAAGAACGGAAAGCCGACCAGCAGGGCTATATAGACCAGCGCGGGCGCCAGCATCCAGCGGCCCAGCGCCGTGTCGCGCTCGGTCAGCGTTGGTTCCCGCGCGATGGGCGCCGCTGCGGCGCTGCGTGGACTGTTCATGGCTGTCTTCCGATGCGCAGGCCGGTTTTGGGATCGAAGTAGTGCAGGTCGCGCTGCCGGACGACAAAAGAGTGGTCTTCATCGGCAGACAGAGTCGCGTCGACAGTTCCGGGAATGCGTGAAATCACCTTGACCGCAGGCATGGGGGAGGCCAGTGTGCCGTAAAGCAGGCGGTCGGAGCCCAGGTTTTCGATGCGTGTTATGTGGAAGGGCAAGGTTTGCAAGGGCTCGCTGGCCGAGGCATAGGCCTGCGGCGGCAGAAAATGCTCCGGGCGGAATCCCATTATGGGCTGGCCCTCCCGTTCGACCAGATTCATCGGAGGCGCGCCAATGAACGTGGCCACGAAGGTATCGGCAGGCTCCTCGTATACCTGCCTGGGAGTTCCCAATTGATGAATGGCGCCGTGGTCGAGAATGGCGATCCGGTCGCCCAGACCCAGCGCTTCGATCTGGTCATGGGTAACGTAAATCGTGGTGGTGGCCAGGCGCCGCTGGAATTGCTGGAGTTCGTCGCGCGCGGCGATTCTCAGCTTGGCATCCAGGTTGGACAAGGGTTCGTCCAGCAAGAATACGGCGGGTTCGCGCACGACCGCCCTGGCCAGAGCCACGCGCTGGCGCTCTCCGCCGGATAGCTGGCGCGGCTTGCGTTGCAGCAGTTGGCCGATGCCGAACATATTGGCGGCCCAATTCACTTTTTGGGCGATTTCGTCTTTCCGCATATGCTGGGCCTGCAATGGAAACGCGATATTGCGAAAGACGCTCAGGTGCGGGTAGAGCGCGTAGCTCTGGAACACCATGGCCATGTTGCGGGCGCCTGGCGACAGGTTCGTCACATTTCTTCCATCGACCAGGATATCGCCCGATGTGGGGATTTCCAGCCCGGCGATCATGCGCAGCAGGGTGGTTTTGCCGGAGCCCGATGGCCCCAGCAAAACCAGGAACTCCGCCTCGCCCACGGTAAGGTCGATGCCGTCGACGGCGTTACTGCCGTCGAACCGTTTTGTCAGCGCCCGGGTTTCGACTATTGCCATTTTTCTTGATCCTTAAACGCTTGTGGACGAGGGGCTTGGTTTTCTCCAGATCAGACCATGCCTTTCTGATGCCATTTTTCGAAGACACGCTTACATGTGGCGTGCGCATCCTTGATGGCGTTTTCGGGCGTTGCGTTGCCGGTGGCCGCCTTGGCGAACATGGTGTTGAGCACCCAAGTATTGAAAAGTTCGTCGGTGGCGGCGTTGGCGTATCCGGGATAGCCGACATTGGTCGCCTGGGTCATGAGCTGGCCGAGGACTTTGTATTTGTCGCTGGGCTGCGCCTTGGGGTCGTTTGAGATGAGTTTCTCCAGATCCGGCACAGTGCTTGGAAAGCAGGGGAAGTTGTAGAACTGGCCGTTCAGGAAGCCGTTGCGGAAATTGTCGATGTAATCCACCAGGAATTTCTTGGCGCCATCGATGTTCTTGGCGAACTTCCAGATAACATAGCAATCCATCACATGTTCCATGCCGATCCGCCGCACGGGGCCTTTCAACGCTTGGGTGAGTTGGATATTGGGTGTAATGGGAATGTGCTTGTTCTCGCCTTCGCGGGTTACCGAGATGGCGTTCAGGCAAAGGGCGATCTTGCCCGCCAGCATGGCGCGGTTGTTCGACGAAGCGTCCCAGGCCAGCACTTGGGCCGTCATGGTGTTTTCGTACAGGGCTTTGACGAATTTGACGGCTTCCAGAGTGTGCTTGGAGTCGAGCACCACGGCGCCGTGTTCGTCCTGTATCGAGCCGCCGAAAGCGAACAGAATCGTGCGCATGGCCATTGCAGTGTCCAGTTCGGCCGAAAGTCCGATGCCGATGGGGATGTTGTGCTGCTTCTTGATCTTTGTGCCCGCTTTCAGCACATCGTCCCAGGTATCGGGCGCGGCCATCCCCACGCTGTCCCATAGATCCTTGCGGTAATTGACGGGGTCGGGAACGAAGCTGTCGGAGAACGCGTAATATTTTTTGGTCTTGGGGTTGTAGGAGCTGCGCAGCGCCAACTCGACGGGCTTGCCATGCCTGTGCTCGCATTCTTCGTATATCTCGCGGTGATCGATGACCTGGCTTTCATAGACAGGCGGCGGCGACAGGAACATGAACAGATCGTGGCCTTGCTGAGCCGATACCTCGGCGGCGGCGCGCGTGGCCAGCGCAGGGATGCCCACATGATCCACGACGACGTCCGTATCGTTCTTCTGGCCCCATTCCTTGACATAGGTATTGTCGAACCATTGATCGTAGGCCGGCACAAAATGATTCCATTGCAGGATCTTCAGGGTGTTCTTGGCGGCGTGGGCGTTGCGGATGAAACAGGGGCCGATGATGGTGGCCAGGCCGGCGGCGCCGACCGACTTGAGGACGCGTCGCCTTTGGGTGTCAGGGAGGAAAGCCGGCTGGATACTGCGTGGTGCGCAGTCGGTTTTTCTTGAGTCGTCTGCCATGGTTGTCTCCTTGTCTGAGAGAAGCAGGCATTCGTCCTGAACTGAGCGGCGAGCGCCCGTATGTCATTGATATTAAATCTGTATCAAAGGCAAAGTAAATAAAAGACAAATACCCGTTTACAATTTTCGGGTGATGATTTGTAACGGATTCGCCGGCAAAGGTTGGCAAGCGCCGCGCGCCTGGAATCCAGAGTTGGAGAAGCCATGCGGGAAATCGATCATCGAGCTGGAAAGCCAGTGCTCAAAGCGGATGCGGTAACGGCTGTAGTGCTTGCGGCGGGGCTGGGCCGGCGCATGCTGGGGCCGAACAAGCTGTTGCTGCCGGTGCACGGAGAGGCCATGGTGCGGCGGGTCGTCGAGCAGGCGCTGGCTTCGCGTTGCGGGCGGGTGCTGGTGGTGCTGGGGTTCGAGGCCGCGCGCGTGCGCCAGGCGCTAGAGGACCTGCCCGTGGAGTTCGTCGTCAACGAGGGCTTCGAAGAGGGCCTGGGCAGCTCGGTGCGCGCTGGCGCGCTGGCCGTGCGGGACGGCAGCGCCGCCGTCATCTGCCTGGGCGATATGCCGCTCGTAGATGCCCCGGTCATCGACGCCCTGATCCATGCCTATGAGACCGGCGCGGGAGTCAAGGCCTGCCAGCCCTTGTACGATGGCCGGCGCGGCAACCCTGTTTTATGGGGGGCCGATTGCCTGCCCGATTTGCGCCGGCTGGGCGGGGACGAGGGCGCCCGGGCCTTGCTGCTGCGGTTGGGAGGGGCGTTGGCCCTGGTGGATGCGCCGTCGCCGGCCGTGCTGCGGGACATCGATACCCCCGACGATCTGCGCAGCCTGGAAGATTCCTGAGCCAGTCTTCGCATCGCAGGCGTGTGGCCTGTGGGCTCGTGCAGCCGGCGGACTTGCCCGGCGCATACGTAGTAGAATTTCAGCTTTAAAGTTTTCGGCCTTTGCGCAATGACAACCATACTTGAGAACGTTCCCGTCGGCCAGAAGGTCGGCATTGCCTTTTCCGGCGGCCTGGATACCAGCGCCGCCTTGTTGTGGATGAAGCACAAGGGGGCCGTCCCCTATGCCTACACCGCCAACCTGGGCCAGCCCGACGAGTCCGACTACGAGGCCATTCCGCGCCGGGCGCTGGAATATGGCGCCACCAAGGCGCGTCTCATCGATTGCCGCGCGCAGCTCGTGGCCGAAGGCCTTGCCGCCCTGCAGTGCGGCGCCTTCCACATCTCCACGGCGGGCGTCACCTACTTCAACACCACGCCCATCGGGCGCGCGGTCACCGGCACCATGCTGGTGGCGGCCATGAAGGAAGACGACGTCAATATCTGGGGCGACGGCAGCACCTACAAGGGCAACGACATCGAGCGCTTCTACCGTTATGGCCTGCTTACCAACCCCGAGCTCAAGATCTACAAGCCCTGGCTCGACCAGGCCTTCATCGACGAGCTTGGCGGCCGGGCCGAAATGTCCGAATACATGCAGGCGGCGGGCTTCAGCTACAAGATGTCGGCCGAGAAGGCGTATTCCACCGATTCGAACATGCTGGGCGCCACGCACGAAGCCAAGGACTTGGAGCATCTGAACTCGGGCATTCGCATCGTGAAGCCCATCATGGGCGTGGCATTCTGGCGCGACGACGTCCAGGTCAAATCCGAAGAAGTCACCGTGCGTTTCGAAGAGGGCCATCCGGTGGCGCTCAATGGCGTCGAGTACGCCGACAGCGTCGAGCTGGTCCTGGAAGCCAACCGTATCGGCGGCCGGCACGGCCTGGGCATGAGCGACCAAATCGAAAACCGCATCATCGAAGCCAAGAGCCGTGGCATCTACGAAGCTCCGGGCCTGGCCTTGCTGCACATCGCCTACGAGCGCCTGGTTACCGGCATCCATAACGAAGACACCATTGAACAGTACCGCATCAACGGGCTGAAGCTGGGCCGCTTGCTGTACCAGGGCCGCTGGTTCGATCCCCAGGCCATCATGCTGCGCGAATCCGCGCAGCGCTGGGTGGCCAGGGCCATTACCGGCGAGGTTACGCTCGAACTGCGCCGCGGCAACGATTATTCCATTCTGAATACGGTGTCGCCCAACCTTACCTACCAGCCCGAGCGCCTCACCATGGAAAAGGGCGAGTCCACGTTCTCGCCGCGCGACCGCATCGGCCAGCTCACCATGCGCAACCTGGATATCATCGATACCCGGGACAAGCTGTTCACCTATGTCAAGGCCGGCCTGCTGGCCCCCTCGACCGGCACTGCCTTGCCTCAACTGAAGGAAGCCAAGGATTCGGGGCAGGGCAAGCAGTAAGCGCCTCGCCGTATCGAACAGAAACGGGCCGGATTCCAAAAAGAATCCGGCCCGTATTTCATTGTCCCGCGTGCGGCCCAAAGTGCAGGGAGCAAGCTGGGCGGTGGGCCTTGCCGGCGCCGCTTCGGAGAGGCCTTGGGCGGCGATGTCGAACGGCAGCTTGAGCAGCGGCCTTGAAGGGCGGCGAAAGCTAGCCTTCGATCTGGCCCAGCAGCAGGAATTCCATGAGCGCTTTTTGCACGTGCAGGCGGTTCTCGGCTTCGTCCCAGACCACGCTTTGCGGGCCATCGATGACTTCTCCCGTGACTTCTTCGCCGCGATGCGCCGGCAGGCAGTGCATGAAGATGGCGGACGGATCGGCGACGGCCATCATTTCGCCGTCGACGCACCAGTCGGCAAAGGCCCGGCGGCGCTGGTCGTTTTCGGTTTCATAGCCCATGCTGGTCCAGACGTCGGTGGTGACCAGATGCGCGCCGCGGCATGCTTCGAGAGGGTCCGGGAATTGCTTGAGGACGCTGGCCGGCGGGTTGTCGATGCGCTGGGAATCGAGCTCGTAGCCTTTGGGGGCGGAAACATGCAGCTGGAAACCCAGCATTTCGGCGGCTTGCAGCCAGGTGTAGGACATATTGTTGGCGTCGCCTATCCAGGCGACCGTCTTGTCCTGGATGGGGCCGAGGTGCTCGATGAAGGTGAAGATGTCGGCCAGGATCTGGCAGGGGTGGAACTCGTTGGTCAGCCCGTTGATGACGGGAACGCGCGAATGCGCCGCGAAGCGTTCCAGGCGGGTCTGCTCGAAGGTGCGGATCATGACCAGGTCGACCATGCGTGAGATGACGCGCGCGGTGTCCTCGATGGGTTCGGAGCGGCCCAGCTGCGAATCGCCGGTGGTCAGGTGGATGACGGAGCCTCCCAACTGGTACATGCCGGCTTCGAACGAGACGCGGGTGCGGGTGCTGGCCTTCTCGAATACCATCGCCAGGTTGCGGTCATGCAGGGTGTGGTGTTTTTCGTAGCGCTTGAATTTGTCTTTGATGAGCTTTGCTCGCGCGAAGATGTAGTTGATTTCGTCCGTCGTCAGATCGCGAAATTGCAGGAAATGCCGTAGTGGGCCGGTTTGCGGAGTAGCGTGAGACATGTTGAACCTTGATTCCGTGGCGTGGCAGGCAATGCGCAGCCATTGTTTTTTTCCGAATTGACTATCATATACAATTGCGGCGGTTGGGAACAAATGCTTTTCCCTTGAACGGTACCCCGACAGGGTACAATGGGCGCCTGGTTTTGTAGGGTTCTATGTCAGCTTCAGAGCAGCAGTTCATTATTTACGGCGTCACGACCGAAGGTCAGCGTTTTCGCCCCAGCGACTGGGCTGAGCGCCTGGCGGGCGTCATGTCCCAGTTCCGCCCGGCAGGTTCCGTTGGGGGGCATCTTACTTATTCGCCGTATGTGCTGCCCACGCTCATCGACGGCGTGCGTTGCGTGGTCGTCGATCACCGTTTGCGCGACATCGAACCGCTGGCGTGGAACTTCGTGTACGAGTTCGCCCGGGACAACCATCTGAAAACCAGCGAAAAGCACATCATCGATAAAACCGACCCGGCTTAGCCGGGTCTTTTTTTGCCGCCGGGCCGCCCCAAGGCAAAAAGCTCCCCCTTGGGGGGCAGCCAGCCGCGTCAGCGGCGCAGCGTGGGGGCTCTCTTTTTGCCGCCGGGCCGCCCCAAGGCAAAAAGCGCCCTTATTCCGATATCGGCGGAACGGGGGTAATGACCCGGCCTGTTTCGGCGAAGGCCACGGCGTTGTCGACCATCAGGTCGACCATGTCGCGCCGTGTTTCCCTGGTGGCGCTGGCGATGTGAGGCAGCAGAATGACGTTCTCGAGGTTTTTCAGCGCATCCGGCACGTGGGGTTCCCGGTCGAAGACATCGAGCCCTGCGGCTCCCAATCGACCGTCCTGCAGGGCCTGGACCAGGGCGTCTTCGTCCACGACCGAGCCGCGTGCGATATTGATCAGTATGCCTTCGGGCCCCAGCGCATCGATGACGCCGCGGTCGACGAGATGCCGGGTGGAGTCTCCCCCCACCGTCGCCACCACCAGGAAGTCCGCCCATTCGGCCAGCTCGCGCAGGGACTGGACATAAGGCCAGGCGACATCGCTGCGCTCATGCCGGTTGTGGTAGCGCACATCCATTTTGAAGCCGGCCGCGCGTTCGGCAACGGCCAGGCCGACCCTTCCCAGCCCGACGATGCCCAGCCGCTTTCCGGTAACCTTGGTGCCCATCGGCAGAGGATTGGCGCCGCCCCATTTGCCAGCCCTGACGTAGCGCTCCGCTCGGCCGATGTCGCGCGCGGCGCCGAGAATCAGGGCCCAGGCCAGGTCGGCGACGCAATCGTTCAACACGTCGGGCGTGTTGCTGACCTGTATGCCTTTGCTTTGTGCGTGCCGTACGTCGATGGAGTCGTAGCCGACGCCGACGCTGCAGATGGCCCGAAGGTTGGGCATCGAGTCGATGAGTTCGGCGGGGGTGGAGGTGAGGGCGCTGGTGATCAGCACCCGGATGGCTTCCTGGTGTGCCTGCATGGCGGCGTTGGGGTCGGCGGCCTCCCATAGCCGGATGACGTCGAAGTAGCGATTCAGGCGATCCGGCGCGTCTTCCGATGGAAGGGGAAGCAATTGCAGCAGGGTCGGTTTGGGGTGTGTCATGGCTTGCCTTTTGTTTTTTTGCAGCGCGCCCTTCGGAGCTGTGCCGTGGCGCAGAAGAACAAAAGCACTATACTCCATGGCCTGGAGTGGGCCTGGAGTGCGGCGGAGCAGACGCAAAAAAGGACGCATAGCGTCCTTTTTTATTGCGGGAACAGCCCCGCGGTTTTGCCGATTGACCCGAGTGGCGTATTAGGCCAGCGCCTTGACGGCGGCGGCAAGGCGGCTTTTATGACGGGCGGCCTTGTTCTTGTGGATGATGTTCTTGTCGGCGATGCGGTCGATGACGCTGGAAGCCTTTTGGAAGACTTCGGTGGCAGCGGCCTTGTCGCCGGCTTCGATGGCCTGGCGAACGCGCTTGATGGACGTGCGCAGCATCGAGCGCAGGCTGGAATTGTGCTTGTTGCGCTCAACCGATTGGCGGGCGCGTTTGCGAGCTTGGGCTGTATTGGCCATATCTGTCTGTAACTTTCAGGTTGGCAGCTAGGCCAAGAGTAATGGGCTAGCTGTTTTTTTTAATCGGCAAAGACGGAAAGTATATATTACCGGGCGCGTCTTGTAAAGTCTCGAGGGCGAAAGCCGCACAGGAACAGCGCCGCGAAATAGGCGGCGCCCGCCGCCAGCAAGACCCCGGCCAGCCAGCCGGCGCGCAAGGCAGGGTGGCTCGCCAGCTCGATCCAGTTCAGCCAATGGCGGGATGCCAGCAGGACGGCCCCAAGGGCCGCGATGGGCGGCAGCATCCGCAGGGCGAATTTCCCCCAGCCCGGGCCAGGGCTGTAAACACCGCGCCGGTGCAGCATGAACAGCAGGCACAATGCATTGACGCTGGCGCCCAGTCCTATCGATAGCGCCAGGCCCGCATGGGCGAACAGAGGCACGAAGACGGCGTTGAACATCTGGGTCAGAACCAGCACGCCGACGGCGATCTTGACCGGGGTGCGGATATCCTGCTTGGCGTAAAAGCCCGGCGCCAGGATCTTGACGGCCAACAGCCCCAGCAGACCCACCGAATAGGCCATGACGGCCAGCTTCGTCTGAGAAACGTCGTAGGCGTTGAAGGCGCCGTAGTTGAACAAGGTGGCGACCAGCCCGTCGGCCAGCAGGGCCATGCCCAGGGCGGCGGGCAGCCCTAGCAGGATCACCAGTCTCAGCCCCCAGTTCAGTAAGGCGTTGTAGCCCTCCTTGTCGTCGCGAGCGTGCGAGGCTGAAAGACTGGGCAGCAGCACGGTTCCCAGGGCGGTGCCCAGCAGGGCGGTGGGGAATTCCATGAGCCGGTCGGCGAAGGACAGCCAGGTCACGCTGCCGCTGGCCAGCCAGGTGGCAATATTCGTGTTGATCAGCAGCGAGATCTGGGCGACCGAGACGCCCAGGATGGCCGGCAGCATCTGCCGCATGATGCGCTTGACCGTGGGGTCAGCCCAGGCCTGGCGCAGCTTGAACGAATAGCGCGGCAGCAGCCCCAGGCGCGCTAGCGCCGCCCACTGCACGAGCAGTTGAATGACGCCGCCTATCATGACGCCGGCGGCCAGCGCGTAGATGGGCACCGGGAAGCGGCTGGCAAGGAACAGGCAGGCGCCTATCATGGACAGGTTGAGCAGCACCGGGGTAAATGCCGGTACGGCAAAGCGGCTCCAGGTGTTCAGCACGCCGGAGGCGAATGCCACCAGCGACATGCAGATGATGTATGGAAACATCAGGCGGGTCATGTCGACGGCCGCCAGGAACTCCTGGTGTTTCGAGGCAGCCCGCATGCCGCTGGCCATGGCGCTTACCACCCATGGCGCGGCGATGATGCCCAGCAGCGTGACGAGCATCAGGGTGGCGGTAAGCAGCAGCGCGACTTTGTCCAGCAGCCTCCGTACGTTTTCCTGGCTGCCGTTTGCGCGGACCTGCCCCAGGATAGGCACGAACGCCTGCGAGAATGCGCCCTCGGCAAAGAGGCGGCGCAGCAGGTTCGGTATCCGGAACGCCACCCAGAAGGCGTCGGTAAGCGGCCCGGCTCCGAATGAACTGGCGATCAGGACGTCCCGGATCAATCCCGTGATCCGGGACACCATGGTCAGGCCGCTGATGGTGGCGACCGAGCGTAGCAGGCTCATGGCGTGGTTGTGGCTGCCCTGGCGTTACTTTGGCGCCATGCGGATGGCGCCGTCCAGCCGGATGGTTTCGCCGTTGAGCATTTCGTTGCCGATGATGCTGTTGACCAGCTTGGCATAGTCTTCGGGGCGGCCCAGCCGCGAGGGGAAGGGGATGCTGGCGGCCAGTGCGTCCTGCACTTCCTGGGGCATGCCGTAGACCATGGGGGTGCCGAAGATGCCCGGGGCGATGGTAACGCAGCGTATGCCCAGCTTGGACAGGTCGCGCGCGACCGGCAGGGTCATGCCGACGACGCCGGCCTTGGAGGCGGCGTAGGCTGCCTGGCCGATCTGCCCGTCGTAGGCGGCGACCGACGCGGTGTTGATGAGCACCCCGCGTTCGCCGGTGGGCTCGGGGGTGTTGGCGGCCATGGCTTCGGCGGCCAGGCGGCACATATTGAAAGTGCCGACCAGGTTGATCATGACGACTTTCTGGAACATATCCAGGGGGTGGGCGCCGTTTTTGCCGACGATGCGCGTAGCGGGAGCCACGCCGGCGCAGTTGACGATGCCGAACAGCGCGCCTTGCTTCAGGGCGGCGGCCACGACGGCTTGGCCGTCCTCTTCCTTGGTCACGTCGCAGTGGATGTAGGTCTGGCCGAGCTCGGCGGCGAGCTTCTGGCCGGCTTCGTCCTGCAGATCGGCCAGCACGACTTTCGCGCCTTCGGCCGTCAGCATGCGGGCTGTGCCGGCGCCCAGGCCCGATGCGGCGCCCGTGACGATGAAGACTTTGTTTTTGATTTCCATATTGCGCCTCTTTGATTCCTTTGGTTTTTTGAATAAGTTCGAAAGGCAGCCGGGACTCCGTACGGAGCGGCGCCAGCCCCGCGTCCTGGACGGGGAGCCGGCATTCGCCTGACGGCTTGCCTCAAGGCCTCGACGTATTGCCGCGGCGTCAGCCGCGTAGCGCCTGGGCAATGCGTTCCTGGATTTCGTCCACGGAGCCGACGCCGGCCACTTGGCGGAAGGCGGGGGCTTTGCTGTCTTTGGAGGCGGCCCAGCTCATGTAGTAGTCGACCAGCGGGCGCGTTTGCTCCTGGTAGACGGCCAGACGATGGCGCACGGTTTCTTCACGGTCGTCGTCGCGCTGCACCAGGGGCTCGCCGGTAACGTCGTCGGTGTCGGGGGCTTTGGGCGGGTTGAACTTGACGTGGTAGCTGCGCCCGCTGGCCGGGTGCACGCGCCGCCCGCTCATGCGTTCGATGATGTTGTCTTCGGGCACGACGATTTCAACGACATAGTCCAGGGCGATGTCGGCCGCCTTGAGCGCATCGGCCTGGGGAATGGTGCGTGGAAACCCGTCGAACAGATAGCCTTGCTCGCAGTCGGGCTGCTTGAGGCGGTCGTGCACCAGGCCGATGATGATGTCGTCGGAGACGAGGCCGCCGGCGTCCATGATTTTCTTGGCTTCAATCCCCAACGGAGTTTGGGCTTTGACCGCGGCGCGCAGCATATCGCCCGTGGAAATCTGGGGGATCCCGAATTTCTGGGTGATGAACGCAGCCTGGGTGCCTTTGCCGGCACCGGGTGGACCGAGCAGAATCAGTCGCATGAATTCCTCCTGAAGAATGCTTATCGTTAACCTGTCGATTATGCCGCAACGCAGCAATCTCTGCACGCCGGGAATGGCCGAACAGGTTCAAGGGTACTTCGAACTGAACACGTCTGAGCCAGGCTCGGGCGGTCTGGGCGAGCCCCGTGCGGCATTGGCAAATCGGTTCAGGCCGGCCTTGAAAATTTGCAGACGATTTATAACCGATTTGCAAAGATGCTGCGCACCCGGGCCAGATCGTCTGCGGTGTCGATGCCCAGGGCGGGCTGCTCGGCGGTGGCAAGCACTGCAATGGAATAGCCGTTTTCCAGCGCCCTGAGTTGTTCCAGCGATTCGACGCTTTCCAGCGCGCCCGTGGGCAGGGTGGGGAAAACCTTGAGAAACCCCGTCCGGTAGGCATACAGGCCGATGTGATGCAGCGCGGGCAGGTTCGGCGCGAGGCGTTTTTGCCCGTCGGCCAGCGCGTCGCGCGCCCAGGGTATGGGGGCCCTGGAAAAATACAGGGCGCGCTGCCGGGCGTTGCAGACCACCTTGACGGCGTTCGGGTTGAAAAGCGCCTCGGCGCTCTGGATGGGGCTGGCGCAGGTGGCGATGGCGGCATCGGCGGCTTGCGCCAGCAGGGCGGCGACCGCGTCGATCTGCGCCGGGTCGATGAGCGGTTCGTCGCCCTGGACGTTGACGACGATGGTGTCGTCCGCCCATCCCATTTTTTGGGCGACTTCAGCCAGGCGGTCGGTTCCCGTGGCGTGGTCGCTGCGGGTCAATATGGCTTCGAAGCCCTGGCTGGCGACGGCGGCCTGGATGGCGGAGTCGTCGGTGGCGACGATGACGCGCGACGCGCCGGAGCGGGCCGCTTGTTCGGCTGTGCGCACCACCATGGGTTTGCCGCAGATGTCCAGCAAAGGCTTGCCGGGCAGCCGGGTGGAGGCGGCCCGGGCGGGGATGACGGCGATGAAGCTCACGCGGCGTCCGGCGATGCGGGGGCCTGCAGGGAGCGTGCCTCGTTTTCGAGCATGACGGGGATGCCGTCGCGAATCGGGAAGGCGAGCCGGTCGGCGGCGCAAATCAGTTCGTGGTGCTCGCGGTCGTGGCGCAACGGGCCTTTGCACAGCGGGCAGACCAGGATTTCAAGCAAGTGAGATTCCACAGGCGGCTCCAGGCGGTTTAGTGTCAAGCAAAGAGTGTAATGCTCTCGGCGTTTTTTTTCTCGGCGATGGCGTGCAGTTTTGCGTCCAGGCCGTCCAGCCAGCCCGGATCGGAAAACTGCGGGGCCACCATGACCACCCACAGGCGCGGGTCGTCGAAGCGCGCGCACTTTACCGCATCCTTGGCGGTGATGAGAATATGCTTTGCGGTCAGGGCGCTGAACGGAGAGCGGCTGTAGTCGTCGTGGTCGGGCAGGGCGATGGCGGCCGACAGTGTCAGGCCCTGGGCGCGCAACATGGAGAAGAAGCGTTCGGGCTGGCCGATGGCCGCCACGGCGGCGATGCTGCCGTCGGCTTCGCGGGCCAGCCATTCGGGCCAGCTTGCGCTGCGGCCCGAAACCAGGTGGACGAGCCGTTCCGGGCACAGGCTCATGGTCAGTTGCCGCGCGGCTATGTCCAGGCGGGGCGGCGCCGATTGGCCGGCTGCCAGGTTGGTGATCACATAGTCCACCTGGTTCAGCTTGTCCGCGGGCTCGCGCAGCGGGCCGGCCGGCAGCAGCCGGCCATTGCCCACGCCCCGCGCGTCCTGCACGACGATTTCGATGTCGCGCCGCAGGGCCAGGTGCTGCAGCCCGTCGTCCGAGATGACGACATCCACGTCGGGGTAGGCGCGGACCAGGGCTTGCAGCGCCAGATTGCGCTGCGGGTGTACCGCCAGCGGCGTGCCGGTGGCGCGTGCTATGAGCGCTGGTTCGTCGCCGAACCCCGCCGCGTCCAGGCGGCCTTGCCCTGTGCGGGGAGCCCCCTTGAGCTTCACGCCATAGCCCCGGCTGATGACGCCCGGATGCCAGCCTTTGGCCCGCAAGGCGTTGGCTACGGCGATGACGACCGGGGTTTTGCCCGTGCCCCCCACCAGGATGTTGCCGACGACGATGACCGGTCGGGTTTCTTGCGGCGCCGAATCGGGCCTGTCCAGGAAACGCTTGCGCTTGCCGAGCACGGCCAGGCGGACCAGCCAGGACAGCGGCAGCAAAAGCGTGCTGCCCAGGCCTTTGCCTTGCCACATGCGATGCAAGCGTTCGAGGTGGGCGGAAGGGGCTTTCAATGCGGGCTTTGGGTGGCGAAGTTGATGCGGTGGATGTCTGCCTGGCGCGCCGCTTCCATGACCCGTACGACAGACTCGTGGGAGCTCAGTGCATCGGCATTGATGACCAGGGTGGGCTCTTTGCCCGCCGCGACGGCATCCCGCAGCGCCGCGGCGATATCGGCGATATCCCGTCCGGCGATCAGATTGCCGTCCAGCGCGTAAAGGCCGTCCTGGCTGACGGCAATGTCGATAGCCTCGGCATTCGGCGTGCTGTCGGCCTGGGCCTGGGGAAGATCGATCTTGAGCTGCCTGATTCGGGTGAACGTAGTGGTGGCGGTCAGGAATATGACGATGACCAGCAGGACGTCGATGAGCGGGATGAGATTGATTTCCAGCTCATCGCCGCCGGTTTTGCGGCGGCGAAAATTCATGGCTGCACTCCCTTGTGGGCGATTTGCCGGGCGCTGTTGTCGTCAGCGCGGCTCATGGGGACGCTCTTTGCCGAGGTAGCGGTTCAGCGCGCTGGCCTGCCTTTCCATCTGGTGCAGGAAGTCGTCGACGCGGGAGCGGAAGTAGCGATGGAAAATCAGGGCCGGAATGGCGATGAGTATGCCAAACCCTGTGTTGTACAGCGCGATGGAAATGCCGTGAGCCAGTTGCGCCGGATCGCCTCCGGCGGGTGAGTAGGCGGCGAAGATTTCTATCATGCCCACCACCGTGCCGAACAGCCCCAGCAGGGGCGCGACGACAGCGATGGTGCCTAGCGCCGGCAGATACCGGCTCAGCCTGTGGGATACGTCCGTGCCGACATCCTCGATGGCGGCCTGGCGCAGGTGCGGGGGTTCGCTGTTCGCGGCGACGACTTCGGCCAGCACCCGGCCCAGGGGAGAGCTCGTAGCCAGCAGGCTCAGCGCTTCCGGAGTGTCCTGGCGCTGGCGCACCATCTCGCTTACCTGGGCCAGCAGATTGGGCGGCAGGATCTGCCTGGCCCTTAGCGAGAACAGGCGCTCGATAATGAGGGCCAGCCCGAAAACCGAGGTGAGCAGCAGCAGCCAGATGGGCCAGCCTGCGCTATGGATGATTTCAAGCAATGTATTTCTCCGCCGGGGGACGCGTTGTTCATAGCTGGGAGTATAGGGTAATGAAGTATTTTAAATTAAGGAGTCTTCGGGCCGGCCGCAAAGGTTTGGCTGATGCGGGTGAATTGTTTTGAGAGCTTGCATGGCCTCGTGGTTTGCGGCGATGGCCGCCGGGGATTAATCAAAATGGCCTAGATACGGGCTTACAGAAAAAGTATGGCTGAAAAGTCCCGTATTGCTTCAAGAATGAAGATAAAACCGCATGTGGCAATGCTCTCGGGCGTCTATCCACAGAAACTGTGGATAATTGTGTGCACAACTGCGCCGATAGGCTTGCTTTAGCTGGTCTGGAGGTTCGATGGTTAATTTAAGTCCACTGAGGTTTTTTTTGGAAAAATCATATTAATCATAAGCTTATTCGGCTTATATAAGATTTTTTTTAAATTTGGCCGAAATCGGCCTGATATTTCAAAAAGTTGACGGGTCTTGGTTTCCTGTGGACAGAGTTTCCGCCCGGCGTCAAATTCGGTGCCTTTCAACGGCGGATTTTCACGGGTATCCGGCGTTTTCGCGGCAAGGCGGGGCAAGCCCGCAAGAACACGGCTTGGGGTACTATTTCGGAGTTTCCGGCCCGCCGGATATCCGGCGTTTTCCGGATGGGTTTTATTCTTTTTGGGATTTTCGCGTGCTTAAGAACGAGATCGTCTTGTCGGTGGCCCAGCTCAACCGCCAGGTGGGGCAATTGCTGGAGGGGCATTTTTCGCAAGTCTGGGTCAAGGGCGAGGTTTCCAACTTTACCCAGGCGGCGTCGGGGCACTGGTATTTCACCATCAAGGACGAGCGCGCCTCGGTGCGGGCCGTCATGTTCCGGGGGCGGGCGCAGGCGGTGGGGTTCGTGCCCAAGGCCGGCGAGCGTTTCGAGTTCCGGGCCAGTGTCACGCTGTACGAAGCGCGCGGCGACTACCAGTTGCAGGTCGAGACATTGCGGCGCGCGGGGCTGGGCGATCTGCACGAAGCCTTTCTGCTGCTGAAGGAAAAGCTGGCGTCCGAGGGGCTTTTCGATCCCGAACGCAAAAGACCCATCCCCAGCCTGCCCAAGGCGGTGGGGGTTGTTACCTCGCTGGCCGCCGCCGCATTGCGGGACGTGCTGTCGGCGTTGCAGCGGCGCGCTCCGCAAGTGCCGGTCATTATTTATCCGGCTCCCGTGCAGGGCGCCGAGGCCGCCGCGCAACTGATCCAGGCCCTGGACAATGCTGTGCTGCGCAACGAAGTCGACACCATTTTGCTGGTGCGTGGCGGCGGCAGCCTCGAAGACTTATGGAGCTTCAACGACGAAGGCCTGGCCAGGGCGATTGCGGCAAGCCCCATTCCCGTTATTTGCGGTGTGGGGCACGAAACAGATTTCACCATTGCCGATTTCGTGGCGGATCTGCGCGCGCCCACCCCGACGGCCGCCGCGGAACTATGCTGTCTGCCTCGACAGGCATGCCTCGACAGAGTGGCGGCAGCCGCTGGAACCCTGGCGGCGCAGCAGTTGCGGCTCATCGAGCGAGCGTCGCTAAGGCTGGATCGGGCCATCGCCATGCTGATTTCACCGCAACAGCGCCTGGCGCAGCAGGGCGAGCGTCTGCAGGCCCTGAAGGCCCGCCTGGCCCGCGCGGCCGGGGTGCCGCAAGAGCGCCGCAGGGAGAGCCTGGCCATGGTGCGTGGCCGGTTGGCGCGCATCGACCCTCAGGTGGGGCGCTTGCGCCGGGATCTCGAGCTGGTGCTGCAGCGTTTGTCGGGCGCCGCGCCGCGTCAATTGGCGCAACAGCGCGCGCGCCTGTCGGCCGCGGCGCTGACGCTGCAGGCACTGAGTCCGCGAAAAATTCTTGAACGCGGCTATGCCATCGTGAGGGACGAGCACGGAGGCGTGGTGAAAAATGCGTTAGACTTGAGCAAGGGAGACCGTCTGAATCTGGAACTGGCGCAAGGCAGTGCCGATGTCCAGGTACAACGCACATCCGGCTTGTTGTAGGCGGGCGCTTCGGCACCCTACAATAGGCGGGTCGCCTGAATTTTAAATCAGTCAACACCGATTTTTTTTTGAAGGATATTGAACATGGCTTTTACGCTTCCACCCCTTCCGTACGCACTTGATGCCCTGGCTCCCACCATTTCCAAAGAAACGCTTGAGTTCCACTACGGCAAACATCACCAGGCCTACGTCACCAACCTGAACAACCTTGTTCCGGGAACCGAATTCGAATCCGCTTCGCTCGAAGATATCGTCAAGAAGGCGTCGGGCGGCATTTTCAACAATGCGGCGCAAGTCTGGAACCACACCTTCTACTGGAACAGCCTGTCTCCCAACGGCGGCGGCGAACCCACCGGCAAGCTGCTCACTGCCATCAATGCCAAATGGGGCAGCGTTGCCGCGTTCAAGGAAGCCTTCAACAAATCGGCGGCCGGCAACTTCGGTTCGGGCTGGACCTGGCTGGTCAAGAAGGCCGACGGCTCGCTCGATATCGTCAATACCAGCAATGCCGCCACGCCCCTGACCACCTCCGACGTGGCCCTGCTCACCTGTGACGTCTGGGAGCACGCCTACTACATCGACTACCGCAATGCGCGTCCGAAGTACCTGGAAAGCTACTGGAACCTCGTCAATTGGGATTTCGCGGCCAAGAACCTGGGCTGATTCCTTCCCAATCCTGGCCCGGGCCTTTGGCCCGGTCTGGATGGCGCCTGGGGCCGCCTGGCCCCGTCCCCCGGTCCAACTGGCCCGGATGCCGGAACCCCCGCCTGCGGGGGTTCTTTGTTTATTGAGCTAAGATAGCGTTATTGTTTTTTTCGATCTTCGACTGCTCAGGATCCCAACTATGACAACTCAAGCTTTTATTTGCGATGCAATCCGTACTCCTTTTGGCCGCTACGGCGGGTCGTTGGCGGCGGTTCGCGCCGATGACCTGGGGGCTGCCCCCCTCAAGTCGCTGATGCAGCGCAATGCCAACGTCGATTGGTCCCGCCTGGACGACGTCCTGTTCGGCTGCGCCAATCAGGCGGGCGAGGACAACCGCAACGTGGCCCGCATGTCCACGCTGCTGGCCGGCTTGCCGGTAAGTGTGCCGGGCGCCACCATCAACCGCTTGTGCGGTTCGGGGCTCGACGCCATCGGCACGGCGGCCCGCGCCATCCGTTCGGGCGATTCCAGCTTCCTGCTGGCCGGGGGGGTCGAAAGCATGAGCCGCGCGCCGTTCGTGACGGGCAAGGCTGAAACCGCGTTTTCCCGCAGCGCCGCCATCTACGACACCACCATAGGCTGGCGCTTCGTCAACAAGCTCATGAAGTCCCAGTACGGTGTGGACTCCATGCCCGAAACGGCCGAAAACGTAGCCGATCAGTTCAAGGTTTCACGCGAAGACCAGGACATCTTCGCCCTGGCCAGCCAGACCAAGGCGGCGGCGGCCCAAAAAGCCGGCATCCTCGGTGAAGAAATCACCGCGGTATCCATTCCCCAGAAAAAAGGCGATCCCATCGTCGTGGATACCGACGAGCATCCCCGTGCAACGACCATGGAAGCGCTGGCGCGCCTCAAGCCCATCGTCCGTCCCGACGGCACCATTACGGCCGGCAATGCGTCTGGTGTCAACGACGGCGCGTGCGCCCTGATCCTGGCGTCCGAAGCGGCGGCCAAGGAACAAGGGCTGGTGCCGCGCGCCCGCGTGGTGGCCATGGCCACGGCGGGTGTCGAGCCGCGCATCATGGGCATCGGGCCAGCTCCGGCCTCGCAAAAGGCCTTGGCCCTGGCCGGCCTTTCCATCGACCAAATGGACGTCATCGAACTCAACGAGGCCTTTGCGTCGCAAGGCCTGGCGGTATTGCGGATGCTGGGCGTGGCCGATGACGATCCCCGCGTCAACCCCAATGGCGGCGCGATTGCGCTGGGCCATCCCTTGGGCGCCAGCGGCGCCCGCCTGGCCATCACGGCAGTCAATCAGTTGCATCGCAGCGGCGGCCGCTACGCGCTGTGCACCATGTGCATCGGCGTCGGCCAGGGCATCGCGGTCATCCTCGAGCGCGTTTAAGCGCCGTCAACCGGCAACTGCGGCCGGCCGGATGCCGGCCGGATCGCCTGGATCCCGCCGCTGGCGGGACGATGAAAGGGGGCTTTTTTTCAGGTGCGTGGATCTGAAGAAAAGCCCCCTTGGTTTTGGAGGCACGCTAGGGCCGGGGCAGGCCTGAAACCCGCGTTCCGGCTGCAACACCGTGGCTGGCAAACCAGCTTTTGTTCATTTCAAGCGCGTACCTGATGGGCTTGGCAGGGCAGTGGGGCTGTTCGCTCAAAGGCTGCATCTCGGTCGTGTTCACGACTTCTCCCTTGGCGTCGATGAAGGCGATCGAAAGCGGCAAGGGGGTGTTTTTCATCCAGAAGCAATAGACGTCGGTCGTGTCGAAGACGAACAGCATGCCGTGATTCTCGGGCAGCGATTTGCGGTGCATCAGGCCGTAGGCCCGGGTGGCTTCGGTAGAGGCGATTTCGGCGTTGACGGCGGACGTGCCGACCTGCAGTTCGGTGGTCGGCAGCAACGCAGCTTGTGCCGCGGCGAGCTGCGGAATTAAACTGGCAGACAGGATCGCGGCAAGGCGGATAAGGCGGTTTTTTACGGGGTTGTATCGGCTTCGGGCGCAGAAAAAAACGGGATTGAAAAATCCCGTCGTATGGAAGCGTAAAAACATTGTTTGTTTTTTGTTATGAGATGCGCGATCAGGCAGCCGTGATGTTGAGAGCTTGCTTTCCCTTGGGGCCCTGGGCGATTTCAAAGGCAACCTTTTGGCCCTCTTTAAGGGTTTTGAAGCCGTTCATTTGAATGGACGAAAAATGGGCGAACAGGTCTTCGCCGCCGTTGTCGGGCGTAATGAAGCCGAAGCCCTTGGCGTCATTGAACCATTTGACGGTGCCCGTCAATTTTTGGGTGTTTTCAGGAGTGGAGGTGGTGCTTGAATCAGACATACGTACTGCCTCTCGACTTTAGTGTAAGGTTGAAACTTGACTACAAGGGTTGCTTCTAGCCTTGAAATTTCTGGGGGTGGCTACCAAATATGCTTACTAAATACTTAGTAACACTCAGAACATTACGATAATGCGTAACTTACCCCGAAATAGTCAACTATGGTAACTACTTATATTTAATATTTATTTATGGCTATAAATACCGACACTCAACGCGACACGGTGCTCGATCGTCAGGCTACCCGCCTTGCCCCTCCGCCCATGTATCAGGTGGTGCTGCTGAACGACGACTACACACCGATGGAGTTCGTCGTCAATGTGTTGCGGCGCGTTTTCGGCAAGGACGAAGACGAAGCCGCCCGCATCATGCTCAAGGTCCATCACGAGGGGCGGGGGGTCTGTGGCGTGTATCCGCGCGATATCGCCGCAACGCGGGTCGAAATGGTGCGGCAGCTTGCCCAGGCCAGGCAGCATCCTTTGCAATGCATCATGGAACCTGCGCCCGATGCCTAGTGTCCAATTCCACAAGTGGCGCGCATGCAGGTATAGTTAATGCTAAGCGTGTCGTTATGGCTCTTTTATGGATGTCGGTTTTGCTTTTGAGGTTATCTGGTAACACTCACGCGGTTCCAGGCTCAACGGTTAATACGATGGCATGATTTAGTCATAGAATAGAACTTAACGATGTTTGTCCGCTTCGTAATGCAATGGAGGAAGCGTGATCTCTGAAGAACTTGAAGTCAGCCTGCACATGGCTTTTGTCGAGGCCCGCACGGCCAGGCATGAATTTATTACCGTAGAGCACCTGCTGCTTTCCTTGCTGGACAATGCCGCGGCGGTCGAGGTCTTGCGCGCCTGCTCGGCCAACATCGAGGCGCTGCGCCAGGACCTGCGCAAATTCATCGCCGAGAACACCCCCGTGTTCCCCGGCGAGGAAGAGGTCGACACCCAGCCCACCCTGGGCTTCCAGCGCGTCATCCAGCGAGCCATCATGCATGTCTCGTCCGGCAACTCCAATAAAAACACGGTTACCGGCGCCAACGTGCTGGTCGCCATGTACGGCGAAAAAGATTCGCACGCCGTGTACTACATGCTGCAGCAGGGCGTCACCCGCCTGGACGTGGTCAATTTCCTGTCGCACGGCATTACCAAGTCGGCCGAGGAGCCCAGCGTCGAGCCGGCCAAGCAGGCCAATCCCGAGGCCGAGCACAAATCCGACCAGCAAAAGTCGCCTCTCGAACTCTACGCGCTGGATCTCAACGCCGAGGCCCGCCAGGGCCGCATCGATCCGCTCATCGGCCGCGAGCTCGAGGTCGAGCGCGTCATCCAGGTGCTGTGCCGCCGCCGCAAGAACAATCCTCTGCTGGTGGGAGAGGCCGGCGTAGGCAAGACCGCCATCGCCGAAGGGCTGGCGTGGCGCATCACGCAGGGCGACGTGCCCGAAATCCTGGCCAGCGCGCAGGTCTTTGCGCTCGACATGGGCGCGTTGCTGGCCGGCACCAAGTATCGGGGCGACTTCGAGCAGCGCCTCAAGGCCGTGCTCAAGTCGCTCAAGGACAACACCAACGCCATTCTCTTCATCGACGAAATCCATACCCTCATCGGCGCCGGCTCGGCGTCGGGCGGTACGCTGGACGCGTCCAACCTGCTCAAGCCGGCCCTGTCGTCCGGCCAGCTCAAGTGCCTGGGCGCCACCACCTACAACGAGTATCGCGGCATCTTCGAAAAAGACCACGCGCTGTCGCGCCGGTTCCAGAAAATCGATGTGGCCGAACCCACCGTGGCGCAGACCATACAAATCCTGCGCGGCCTGAAAGGCCACTTCGAGGCACATCACGGCGTGCGCTATTCGTCGGCGGCCATTACCGCCGCCGCCGAGCTTGCCGCGCGCCACATCAACGACCGTTTCCTGCCCGACAAGGCCATCGATGTCATCGACGAGGCGGGCGCCGCGCAGCGGCTGCTGCCGCGTTCGCGCCAAAAGAAGCTCATCGGCAAGGCCGAAATCGAGGCCACGGTCGCCAAGATCGCGCGTATTCCGCCGCAAAGCGTGTCCAGCGACGACCGCAACAAGCTTGCCACGCTCGAGCGCGACCTTAAAACCGTGGTGTTCGGTCAGGACGCCGCCATCGAGGCGCTGGCCAGCGCCATCAAGATGGCCCGCTCCGGTCTTGGCAAGCCCGACAAGCCCATCGGCTCCTTTCTGTTCTCCGGGCCTACGGGGGTTGGCAAGACCGAGGTCGCCCGCCAGTTGGCCTTTACCTTGGGCATCGAGCTCATCCGCTTCGACATGTCCGAATACATGGAGCGCCACGCGGTGTCGCGTCTTATCGGGGCGCCTCCGGGCTATGTGGGCTTCGACCAGGGCGGCCTGCTCACCGAGGCCATCAGCAAGCAGCCGCATTGCGTGCTGCTGCTCGACGAAATCGAAAAAGCCCACCCCGACGTCTACAACATCCTGCTGCAGGTCATGGACCACGGCACGCTTACCGACAACAACGGGCGCAAGGCCGATTTCCGCAACGTCATCATCGTCATGACCACCAACGCGGGGGCCGAAACCCTGAATCGCACCACCATAGGCTTTGCCGCGCCCGCCACGGTCGGCGACGAAATGGTCGACATCAAGCGCATGTTCACGCCCGAGTTCCGCAACCGGCTCGATGCCATCATCGGCTTTACGCCGCTGTCGCGCGACATCATCTTGCGGGTGGTCGACAAGTTCCTCATGCAGCTCGAAGACCAGCTTCACGAAAAACGCGTCGACGTCGTGTTTTCACAGGCCTTGCGCGACTACCTGGCCAAGAAGGGCTTCGATCCCCTCATGGGCGCCAGGCCCATGCAGCGGCTCATCCAGGACACCATACGCCGCGCCCTGGCCGACGAGTTGCTGTTCGGCCGCCTGGTCGATGGCGGCCACGTCACGGTCGATATCGACGACGACGAGAAAATCACGCTCGATATTTCCCCCACCCAGGGCAAAGATGCCAAGGCCAAGCCTCATCCCCCCGTCGATTCGGAAATCGAGCTTGTCGACTAGGTCCCGCCGGCGCGTATCGAGCATTGGCCCATCCCGATGCATCGGCCGCCGCTTATAGCGTGTCCCCATTGCGCCCGCCTGCATGAGCGTTTGCCCATACAGGCGGGCGCAATGGCATCGTGCACGCAGTGCGGCTACGCTCTCTATCGTCAAAGCGCGGTTCCGCTGCAGGGTTGGATTGCACTGGTTCTGGGCACCCTGGTGGTGTTCGCCATCGCCAACTGGTTTCCCATTGCTTCGCTAAGCGCCCAGGGCCTTGTCGCGCGGGTCACCCTGGCCGATGCCTTGTTGCTAACCTGGCAGCAGGGGCACGAGTTCGTCGCGATCATGACGGGCTTGTTTGGCCTGGTGTTTCCATTGGGGCAGATACTGTTCTTGCTGTGGGCGCTGATGGCACTGAGGGCGGGCCGCTTGCCGGACGACTTTCATTACGGGCTGCGCGTGCTGCGCGCCATTTCCGTCTGGAGCATGATTCCCGTTTTGTTGTTGGGCGTGCTGGTGGCCATCGTCAAGCTGGCGGGCATGGCAACAGTCAGCGTCGAGCCGGGGCTGTGGGCGTTTGCCGTGCTCAGCGCCATGATGACGATGCTGAGCCGGGTGTCGGCGCATCGCTTGTGGCGCTATGCCGAAGACCAGGGGCTGGCGCCTGTCTCGGGCGAACTGCTGGGTCCCGCCGATACGGCGGCAGACTGCCTCGAGTGCGGCTACGTCCAGCCGTGGCATCACCACGAAAAGCAATCCTGCGGCCGCTGCGGCGCCGCGCTGCATTGGCGCAAGCCCGAACCGCTGGCACGGGTGTGGGCCCTGGTCATTGCCGCCGCGATCCTGTACATTCCCGCCAACATTCTGCCGGTCATGAATGTGCGGCTCCCGACCGGCGTAAGCTCGCATACCATTCTGGGAGGCGTGGTCGAGCTATGGCGGCTGGGTTCCTGGGATCTGGCCGTAATCGTTTTCGTCGCCAGCGTCGTCGTGCCCATGACCAAGCTGTTCGCACTGGCCGTCCTTATGGTAAAACGCCAGTGGAAGGGGGTGGCGGTCCAGCGCCAGCGCACGCGTTTGTACGAACTGGTGGAGTTTGTCGGCCAATGGTCCATGCTCGACGTCTTTGTCGTGATCCTGCTGTCCGCGATGGCCGATTTCCCGGGTGTTTCGCAGATCACCGCCGGAGCCGGAGCGGCAAGCTTCGGCATGGTCGTGGTCTTGACCATGTTTGCCGCTCACAGCTTCGATCCCAGGATGGGCTGGGATCATCGCCGCCGCGAAGATGGCGCACCAGACGGCACGCCAAGACAAAAAGAAAATGCACATGAAGATCACAAGGAAAATGCATGACAGATCCAAACACGCCGTCGCAGCCGCACGCTGACCGAGGGGGCCCCGGCGTGGAGTCGGCCCCGGACGGCGTGGCGAAGCCGCGCATTACGCCCCGGCGCTCGATGCGGTTTTCCTGGATATGGCTGGTGCCCCTGGTGGCGGCGCTGGTTGGCGCATCGCTGCTGGTTCGGTCATGGCTGAACACCGGGCCCGTCGTCACCATCAGCTTCGAATCGGCCGAAGGGCTGGAGGTCGGCCAGACCAAAATCCGCTACAAGGATGTCGTGGTCGGCGTCGTCACCGGCATCCGCGTGTCGCGCGACCGCGCCAAGGTTCTGGTCAAGGCGCAAATCAACCGGGAGGGCTCGCACTACATTACACGCAAGGGCACGCGTTTCTGGGTGGTGCGGCCGCGCCTTGGCGTCAGCGGCGTGTCGGGCCTGAATACCTTGCTGTCGGGCGCCTACATCAGCGTGGATACCGTGCGCTCGGCGGAAAGCGGGCCGGCCGTTTATGAATTCAAGGGCCTGGAAAAACCGCCCGAGGTCGCCAACGACCGATCGGGCACGCGCTTCTTGCTGCATGCGGCCGATCTGGGGTCGATTGAAATCGGTTCTCCGGTGTATTACCGCCGCATCCCCGTCGGCCGGGTCATCGACTACCACCTCGACGCTTCGGGCCGCACGGTCAACGTGCAGATTTTCATCGATGCGCCGAACGATAAATTCGTCACGGCGGATACCCGTTTCTGGAATGCCAGCGGCATAGACCTTTCTTTGAGCCCTTCGGGGGTCGACCTTCGCATGGGATCGCTGGCATCGGTCATTGCCGGCGGCATTGCATTCCGCTCGGTCGACGAGACTAACGAAAAGCCCGCGCCGGCGGACTCCGCGTTTACGCTGAACTCCTCCGAGGCGCAGGCCATGGCCGATCCCGACGGCCCGCCCATTCATGTCAACATGATCTTCCATCAGTCGATCCGTGGCCTGAAGCTGGGTTCTCCGGTGGAGTTCCGTGGCATGGACCTGGGCCGGGTGTCGGATATCGACCTCGAGTTCGACCCCAAGACCATTTCTTTCTATGTCTTGGTCAAGGCGGTGCTGTATCCGATGCGCTTCGGCGATGCCTACGAGCAGATGCGCGAGTTCGAGAAGGATGCCGCCTATTCGGGGCAGTTCCTGCTCGACCCGCTGGTCAAGCAGGGGATGCGGGCGCAGATACAGCCGTCCAATCTCTTGACCGGCCAGCAACTGATCGCCCTGGATTTCTTCCCCAATGCGCCGCCCGTCAAGTTCGACAGCAGCAAGGTGCCTATCGAGCTGCCCACCATCGCGGGCAATTTCGACCGGCTGCAGCAGCAGATCAGCAGTATCGTGGCCAAGATCGACGCCGTTCCCTTCGATGGCATCGGCAAAGATCTCCAAAGCAGCCTGAAGTCCCTGAATCAGTTGCTCAAGGGGCTGAACAGCAAGCTCGGTCCGCAAGCCTCGGCAACCCTGAAATCCGCGCAAAACGCCCTGGACAAGGTCGATGGCATGCTGGGCAGGGAGTCGGGACCGGGCGGGAGCCTGGACAGCACCCTGCGCGAACTGACCGCGGCGGCCAAATCCTTAAGGGCTCTGGCCGATTATCTGCAGACCGATCCGTCGGCGTTGCTGCGCGGGCGCGGCGCCGACGTCCTGCCAACTGTCAACAGGAATTTGCCATGAGGGTCGTGAAGCCGTTTTTTTGCATTGCCGTCGCGGCCACGCTGGCTGGGTGCGCCGCCCCGGCCAGCCAGCAGTACTACACCTTGGTGCCGCAAGCCCAGACAGCCGTTCATGCAGCGGCGCCGGCGCGTTTTGCCATCAGGGTGCTGCCGGTTTCTGTGCCTGAGCAGGTGGATCGCCCGCAAATCATGCTGAGCACGCGGGGCAGCAGCGAAATGACGATGCTCAACGGATCGTTGTGGGCATCGCCGCTGGCCGATGAAATCCGCAGTGCCTTGTCCAGCGACCTTTCCGCCCGGTTGGGCGTCATGGACATTCCCGGCGGGCCGACGCCCGAGTCGTTGCCGCTGTGGCGAATCGGCGTCACCGTACAGCGTTTCGACTCGGTGTACGGCAGCCATGCCCTGATCGACGCAACATGGCGGCTGGATGGCCCGGCGCGCGGAAAAGCCTCGGCCAGAATATGCCGCGCCGTGATAAACGTGCCGGTGGAGCCTGGCGTGGCGTCCATGGTGCGGGGGCATCAGAAGGCGGTGGGTTATCTGGCGGCGGCCATTGCTTCGCAATTGTCCAAAACGCCGCTTGATGTTCCCGCCGGGAGCGTCATAATGAAGGGGTGCACCTAGGCGATATCCACCCCCCGGCGGGCTTGCGCGCGAGGATAGCCGCCGCGCACCGCAGGCCTGAAACAGAATGCGTGCCCGATCTTATTCGGCATGCGGGGGGCGCGTATGGCCCCGAGGTCATCGACCTGGCCTTGCGCCTTGCGCAGGCGCAGCGCGACAAATCCCGCGGCAACGGCGTCCAGGGCTTCATCCAGGCGTTTTCCTTGTCCAGCCACGAAGGCGTTGCCCTCATGTGCCTGGCCGAGGCGTTGCTGCGCATCCCGGACCAGGCGACCCGCGATGCGCTCATCCGGGACAAGCTGGCGGGCAACGCCTGGAGCGCGCATCGGGAAGAACGGGCTTCGCTTCTTGTACGAACTGCATCCTGGGGACTGATGCTGAGCGGCAGATTGCTGGAGAATCATCCGGGTACATCGTTGCCGGATCTGCTTGCCCAGCTTGCCGCCAGGGGCGGAGAGCCCCTGATCCGCCGCGCGGCGAGCATGGCGGTAAGCATGCTGGGACGGCAGTTCGTGGCGGGACGCACCATACGGCAGGCGCTTGGCAACAGCCGCGGCCCGAGCTGGCGCGGCTATCGCCATTCCTACGACATGCTGGGCGAGGCGGCCATGACCGAGTCGGACGCGCGGCGGTACTACGGCGCCTATGAATCCGCCATTCATGCCATCGGCGGCTTGTCGCAGGGGCGCGGCGCGCGCGAAGAACCCGGTATTTCCATCAAGCTTTCGGCCTTGCATCCGCGCTACTCGCGGGCGCAACGCGCAAGCGTCATGGCCGAGCTTTTGCCGCGGCTTGTATCATTGGCCGAACTGGCGCGCCATTACGGCCTGGGCATGAATATCGACGCTGAGGAAAGCGAACGCTTGGATTTGTCGCTGGACTTGCTCGAGGCCCTTTGCGCGGATGGCCGGCTTGCCGATTGGGACGGCATGGGCTTTGTCGTGCAGGCCTACCAGAAGCGAGCCCTGGCGGTCGTCGATTATTTGATCGACTTGTCGCGCCGGAGGAACCAGCCCTTGATGCTACGGCTGGTCAAGGGCGCGTATTGGGACGGCGAGATAAAAAGAGCGCAGCTTGGAGGCATGGCCGATTATCCTGTGTATACACGCAAAATCCATACCGACGTTTCGTATCTTGCCTGCGCCAGGCGGATGCTGGAGGCAGGTCCGTTCATCTACCCGCAATTCGCCACGCACAATGCATTGACGCTGGCCACGGTGTATGAGATGGCAGGCGGGCCGGGCAGCGATCCTCGCAGTTACGAGTTCCAATGCCTGCACGGTATGGGCGAAGCGCTGTACGACCAGGTGGTCGGTGCGCCCGAGCAGGGGGGACTGGGGCGTCCGTGCCGCATTTACGCGCCCGTGGGCACTTATGACCGGTTGCTGGCATACCTGGTGCGCCGCTTGCTTGAAAACGGCGCCAATACTTCGTTCCTGCATCAGTTGGGCGACAGCGCCGTGCAACTGGATCGGCTAGTGCTCGACCCCGTGGAGCAGGCGCTGGCCCTCCGGCCGGTTGGTCGGCCCCACGAAAAAATCCCGCTGCCCGAAAGCCTGCTGAGGCCGATGGAACAGCGCGTGAATTCAGCGGGGCTGGATCTGGCCGACGACTCGGCTTTGCAGGCGCTGGCAGACGGGCTTGCGCAGAGCGCGGCAACGAACTGGCGGGCCCTCCCCCTTGTCGCTGCGCAGCCATCGTCCTGGAACGCTTCGCGCGCGAGGCCTGTGCTCAATCCGGCGGATCATCGCGATGTCGTGGGCATGGTCATCGAGGCCGGCCGCGACGAGGTCGATCTGGCCGTGAGCCAGGCCGTGCAGGCGGCTGGTGACTGGGCGGCTGTTCCGCCTGCACAGCGCGCGGCATGCTTGCGGCGCGCCGCGCATATCCTGGAGGAAGGCAGGGCGGGCCTGATAGGGCTGATCGTACGCGAGGCGGGGAAGTCCCTGCCAAGCGCTTTGGCCGAAGTGCGGGAGGCCGTCGACTTTCTGCGCTATTACGCGGAACGGGCAGAGGTGTTGCCGCCTGCCGCCCGGCCTTTGGGGCCCGTTGCCTGCATCAGTCCGTGGAATTTTCCGCTGGCGATTTTTACCGGCCAGGTTGCGGCGGCGCTGGCCGCCGGCAATACCGTTCTGGCCAAGCCAGCGGAGCAGACCAGCCTTGTAGCGGCGCAGGCCGTTGCGGCGCTGCATGAATCGGGGATTCCCGCCGCCGCCTTGCAGCTGCTGCCCGGAACCGGAGAGAGCGCCGGAGCGGCGCTGGTGGAAAATCCGCAATTGGCTGGAGTCATGTTCACGGGATCGTTCGATGTCGCCAAATCCATTGCTGGTACTTTGGCGCAGCGCCTGGACGATGCCGGCCGGGTCATTCCCCTCATTGCCGAAACCGGAGGGGTCAATGCCATGATAGTGGACTCCTCGGCGCTGGCCGAGCAGGCGGTGGCGGACATCCTGGTTTCGGCTTTCGACTCCGCCGGCCAGCGCTGTTCGGCCTTGCGTCTGCTGTGTGTGCAGGAAGACTGCGCGGACAATCTTCTGGAGATGCTTCGTGGGGCGATGGCGCAACTGCGCATGGGGCTTCCCGGACGCCTCGAGACCGACGTGGGGCCGCTTATCGACGCGGCGTCGCAAGCCGCCATCGAGGCGCACATCCGCGCGATGCGCGCGGCGGGGTTCGACGTCGAGCAACTGGATCGGGGTGCGGAATGCCGGCACGGGACATTCGTGCCGCCCACGTTGATCATGCTGGATGCCGTGGGTGATCTGGAGCGGGAAGTGTTCGGACCGGTGCTGCACATTGTTCGCTATCGGAGCGAAGAACTGGATGGACTGATCGACGCCATCAATGCCAAGGGCTATGGCCTGACTTTCGGCGTGCATACGCGCCTTGACGGCCTGGTGACACATATCGCCGAACGCTTGCGCGCGGGCAATATCTACGTCAACCGCAATATGATCGGCGCCGCGGTGGGCATGCAGCCTTTCGGTGGCGAAGGGCTGTCGGGCACCGGGCCGAAGGCGGGCGGCCCCTTGTATCTGTGGCGCCTGATCGAAGGGGGGTTGCCGGCTTTGCCGCCGGAATATGCGGACGTGGGCGACGGCCTTTGCGAAACGGCTTTGCCTGCGCCGGCGGGCGAGGCCAATACCTACCGCTTGACGCCACGCGGATCGGTGTTGTGCCGCGCCGCGACCGAATCGGGCGCCCGCGCGCAGTTGGAGGCTTGCCTGGCAACGGGCAATCGGGCGGTGTTCGTGCAGAACGAAGCCAGTCTCGCTCTGGCCGCCGCCTGCTCGTTCGAGCAGCGGGAACATCTGGAACTGATTTCCGGCGATCCATTCGGGCCGTCCTGGGCTTGCCAGGCGGCTTTGTTCGAAGGCGGAGCCGATGAATTGATGCGCTTCAACCGAAGCGTGGCGGCGCTCGAAGGGCCAATTGTCGCGGTCCAGGGCCTAAGTACCACGGCCCTGGCGCAGGGCGCCCGATACGCCCAGGAATGTCTCGTGCGGGAGTGCAGCGTCAGCATCAACACCGCCGCCGCCGGAGGCAATGCCAGTCTGCTGGCGATGGATTGATCTCGGCGCAGCGTGGGGGTACCGTTTCCTTTTTCAGGCCGGCGCGACGTTCTGGTTCATGTGAAAGAGATTGTCCGGATCGTACCGGCGCTTGACCTGCGCCAGACGTTCGTAGTTCGGGCCGTAAGCCGAATGTATGCGTTCGCCTTCGTCGGCGGTCAGGAAGTTGACATAGACGCCGCCGGTGGCAAAAGGGGACGAGGCCTTGAAGAAATCGCGCGCCCAGTTTATGCAGCGGGCATCGTCGGCCCGGCTTTCCCAGCGGGCGTGGACATTCATGATGAACCGCGCGTCGCGGTGGGCGTAGGCGGCGGAGTCCGGCGCGGGTCGCATGGTCGCGCCGCCGATGGCGCCGAAAAAAATTTCGCATTGGGGCGATGGAAGCGTCTGGGCGTATTGAATCGCGACGTCGAACAAGCCGTCCTCGAGCTTGGACAGGTTGTGCGACTTCCAGTAGTTGCGCGCTCCCGGCGCGAGCAGGGGGTCGAAGGCCCGTTGCCAGGCAACGTAAGGCTGGATGCCCACGTGCTCGCCCAGCAGTGTCCCGAATTTGCGCATGGGCTCGATGAGCGGCTCGCCGGCCTTGGCGTTGCCGGCGTAGAAAAGCGCCAGACCAAGTATGGGCTTGCCATGGACGTTTTCGGGCAGGAACGGCAGGGGCGGGGCATTGCGCAGCAACGCCCAGACCGAAAGCTCTTCCGGTGCGGCATCCGCAAACTGCCGGTATTGCTGAAGTATGCGCCGGGCTTCGGCAATCGGGTACACCATGAGTCCGCTCAGCACGTCGGGGCCCACGGGGTGCAGACGAAACTCGAATCGGGTCACGACGCCGAAATTCCCGCCACCGCCGCGCAGCGCCCAGAAAAGGTCGGGATGCTGGGCGGTGTCGGCCTGCAGGACTTCGCCGCTGGCGGTTACCACTTCGGTGGACTCGAGGTTGTCGACGGTCATGCCGTACTTGCGGCTCAGCCAGCCGAAGCCTCCGCCCAGCGTAAGGCCGGCGACTCCGGTGGTGGAATTGATGCCCAGCGGCGTGGCCAGGCCATGAGCCTGGGCTGCGGCATCGAAGTCGGCAAGAGTGGCTCCACCCTCTACCGTGGCGCGCTGCTTGTCGGGTTGTATGGCGGCGGCTTTCATGGAAGAAAGATCGATGACGATGCCGTCGTCGCACAGGGCGCTGCCGGCTATATTGTGGCCGCCGCCCCGGACGGCGAGCACGAGCTTATGATTCCGTGCGAAGTTTACGGCTTCGATGACGTCGGCCGTCGCGGCGCAGCGGACGATTGCCGCCGGCCGCTTGTCGATCATGGCATTCCAGATGACGCGCGCCGTGTCATAGGCGGTATCGCCGGGGACAAGGATTTCTCCCTGGAGATTGCCTTTCAGTTTTGTGAAATCCGTGGCTTGCACATTCATGGTCTTCTCCCACAGTGCGTTGTTGCCAATTGCGCTTGATGTCGCAAACGCAAAACCCGCATGGCGTCCAGTCGAGTCGTTGGCGACTGGATACGCTACGCATTCGTCTGAGCGTCCGGGCTCCCGCAATTTGAAGCGAGTGTCGTCCGGAAGGGGCGGCCGTGCGGGAGTCTGTTTGATGGCCAGTGGAGGCTGCCGGTTCGATGAGGGGTGCATGCAAAGACTGGGCCCTGCGCCGCGGCATCGGAGTCTGCCTGCCGCCATTGTAGTTCCGGGCAGGCGGCGCAACCACGATTTTTATGTTAACGGAAGCCTTGGTCGAGGCGGGCTGCGTGCGTCCGGCCGCCTGGACATGCGGCGCAGGGGGCGAGCCCAGGCATTGGGATTAGACCTTCAGGACTAGACCATTTGGCCGGGTTCGCTAGGCTCGCCCTGTGCTGCCGAATCCTCCGGCGCCGCGTTCGCTGCCCTCGAAGTCGTCGACGACCTCGAACTGCACTTGCTGGACGGGGACGATGATCAGTTGCGCCAGGCGCTCCATGGGTTCGAGCACGAATTCGTTTTGTCCGCGGTTCCAGACGGATACCATCAGCGGCCCCTGGTAGTCGGAATCGATGAGTCCCACCAGATTGCCCAGAACGATGCCGTGCTTGTGGCCCAGCCCGGAGCGCGGAAGAATCATGGCGGCGTAGCCGGGATCGGCGATATGGATGGACAGGCCCGTCGGCACCAGGGTCGTGGCGCCGGGCGCCAGCGTTACGGACTCATCCAGGCAGGCGCGCAGATCCAACCCCGCCGAGCCTTGCGTGGCATAGGCGGGAAGGCAATCGTTCATGCGGGAGTCGAGGATTTTCAGCGCAATTTTTTTCACGGTGCGATTCAAGTTGTGAGGTGGAAGGGGAAAGCGGTTGCCGCCCGGCGGAGGGCGGCGTGGAAAAGCCTTGTTGGCGTTATGCCTTGCGGTCAGGCAGGCGCTTGGCAATGGCCTGGACGAGCTGCCTGGCCGCCTGCAGCTTCGGCAGCAAGGGCAGGGTATGCGCGCCGGTATCGTCGAACAGGACGAAAGTGGTGTCGTCGGCATTCATGGCCTGCTGGGCCAGGTTGCCCACCAGCAGCGGAATGCCTTTGCGCCGGCGCTTGGCTTCGGCGTGCTCGTTCAGGTTCTCGGTTTCGGCGGCAAAGCCCACGCACCACGGTCCGTTCTGCAGGGCGGCGACTTCGGCGAGGATGTCGGGATTCAGGGCGAATTGCAGCGTCGGCGCCTGGCCGTCGGCGGATTTCTTGAGCTTGTTTTCGCTGGCGTTGCTGACATGCCAGTCGGCGACGGCGGCAACCGAAATGAAGATATCCGCGGTGAAGGCCTGCTGCATGACGGCGCCATGCATGTCGCGGGCGCTTTCCACATCGATGCGCGCGACTCCGTAAGGAGCGGCCAGGGCGGTGGGGCCCGAGATCAGGGTTACGTCGGCGCCCGCCTCGCGCAGCGCCTGGGCAATGGCATAGCCTGTCTTGCCGGAGGACCGGTTGGTAATGGCGCGCACCGGATCGATGGGTTCGCAGGTCGGGCCGGCGGTGACGACGACGCGCTTTCCCGCCAGCACTTTGGGCTGCTCGAAGGCGATCAGCTCCGCCAGGATTTCCTGTGGCTCGAGCATGCGGCCGTCGCCGATTTCGCCGCAGGCCTGGTCGCCGCTGGCGGGCCCCAGCACCGATGCGCCATCGGCCTTCAGTTGGGCGATATTGCGCTGGGTGGCCGGATGCTGCCACATCTCGCGGTTCATGGCCGGCACGACCAGCAGGGGGCAGGAACCCTTGGCTACGCATAGCGTGGAAAGCAGATCGTCCGCCAGTCCATGGGCCAGCTTGGCGATGAAATCGGTGCTGGCTGGAGCGATGAGGATGGCATCGGCGCCGCGGGTGAGGTTGATGTGCGCCATGGAGTTTGGAATGCGGGCATCCCAGGTGTCCAGATACACCGGCCGGCCCGACAGGGCCTGCATGGTGGTGGGGGTGATGAAGTGCGTGGCCGCCTCGGTCATGACCACGTCGATCACGGCGCCTTGCTCGAGCATGCGCCGCACCAGTTCGGCGATCTTGTAGCAGGCGATGCCGCCGGTAAGGCCTATGACATATCGTTTGTGGTCGAGATCGGGCATGGTGGGCTTTTCGGGTATGGCCGGAAGGCCGGAGTGGAAGGGCGTTCAGGCTGCCTTGCGGGCCTTGCTGCGGCGTTCCCGCCGTATGCGCAGCACTTCGTCCAGCAGCAGCAGCGCTGCGCCGCACGTAATGGCGACATCCGCGACATTGAACGCCGGAAAATACCAACTATTCCAATAAAACAGCAAAAAATCAATCACGTGCCCGTGCTGCATGCGATCCACCAGATTGCCGACGGCGCCGCCCAGAATGGCCATCAGCGAGCTGCAGAACAGCAACTGGCCGGGGGAGCGGCGCAGCAGATTGACGATCAGGCCGGCCGCGCCCAGGGCGATGGCCGTGAACAGCCATCGCTGCCATCCGTGTCCGTCGGCCAGGAAACTGAAGGCGGCACCGGGGTTGTACAGCAGGGTGATGTTGAAGAACGGCAGCAGATGCCAGCGCTCGCCATAGGCAAGGTGCGAATCCACGTAGCCTTTCGTCAGTTGGTCCAGCACGACGATGATCAGGGCGCCCAGCATCCAGGCCCAGAACCGCCGCGTCTTGCGCACCTTGGCCGCTGTGCGTGCGGGCTTGTCGCTATGCATGGCGGCGCGGTTCGCCCGAACCGAACAGGTTGTCGTCGCAGCGTCCGCAGAGCGTCGGGTGATCCGGATTGCGGCCGACGTCGGCGCGATGGTGCCAGCATCGTTCGCATTTCGGCGCGCCGCTGGGTGCAACCTGCACGCGTAGTTCCTGGGCGGTGGGATGCACGGTTGCGCGCGATACGATCAGGACGAAGCGCAAGTCGTCTTCGAGGGAAAGCAGCATGTCGTAGTCGTCGCCGCCGGCATAGATGTCCAGTTCGGCCGCCAGGGATGAGCCGATTTCGCCGGTGGCGCGCACGTCTTCGATCTTGCGCATGGCTTCGGCGCGGATTTCCCGCAGGCGCTGCCATTTCGCGGTGAGTTCAGCCGCGTCCACCTGGTCGGGCAGGGCGTGGAACAGTTCGGTGAAGATGCTGGGCGTGTCGCCTTGCCCATGCAGGTCCTTCCAGGCCTCTTCGGCGGTGAACGACAAAACGGGCGCCATCAGCTTGAGCAGCGCGTGCGTAATATGGTACAGCGCGGTCTGCGCCGAGCGGCGGGCCAGGCTGTTCTGGCCGGCGGTGTACAGCCTGTCCTTGAGGACATCCAGGTAAAAGGCCCCAAGGTCTTCAGAACAGAAAATCTGCAGGCGCGATACCGCAGGGTGGAACTCGTAGCGCTTGTAGTTGGCCAGGGTTTCCTTTTGCATCTGTTCGGTCATGGCCAGCGCGTAACGGTCGATCTCGAACATCTGGTCCAGCGGCACGGCATTGGCGTGAACGTCGAAATCGACGACATTGCCCAGCAGGAACTTGAGCGTGTTACGGATGCGGCGATAGCCTTCGACCACGCGCTTGAGGATTTCGTCGGAAATCGACAGTTCGCCCGAGTAGTCGGTGGAGGCTGTCCAGAGGCGCAGGATTTCGGCGCCCAGCGAGTCGGAGACTTTTTGCGGGGCGATGACGTTGCCGACGGACTTGCTCATCTTGCGGCCCTGGCCGTCCACCACGAAGCCGTGGGTCAGCAGGGCCTTGTAGGGCGGCGCGCCGTACAGCATGCAACTGGTCAGCAGGGACGAGTGGAACCAGCCGCGATGCTGGTCGGAGCCTTCCAGGTAAAGGTCGGCCGGCCATTTGAGCTCGTCGGCGTGCGAGCCTTTGAACGCATGGTCTTTTCCGCCCAGAACGGTGGCGTGCGTGGTGCCCGAGTCGAACCAGACATCCAGCGTATCGCGATTCTTTTCGTAGTGCTCGGCGTCGTCGCCCAGCAACTCGCGCGGATCCAGCGATTGCCAGGCTTCGATGCCGTTCTTCTCGACGCGCAGGGCGACTTCTTCGAGCAGTTCCACCGTGCGCGGGTGCAGCTCGCCGGTTTCCTTGTGCACGAAGAAAGCCATGGGCACGCCCCACTGGCGCTGGCGTGAGAGTGTCCAGTCGGGGCGGTTGGCGATCATGGCATGCAGGCGCGCGCGTCCCCAGGCGGGGTAGAACTCGGTCTGGTCTATGCCGGCCAGGGCCGATTCGCGCAGCGTCTTGCCTTCCTTGGGCTGCCGGTCCATGCCGGCGAACCACTGGCTGGTCGCGCGATAGATGATGGGCGTCTTGTGCCGCCAGCAGTGCATATAGCTGTGGCTTTGCATTTCGTGCTTGAGCAGTGCGCCGGCGTTGTCCAGCGCCTTGACGATTTCGGGGTTGGCTTTCCAGATCATGAGTCCGCCAAACAACGGCAGGCTGTCCACATAATGGCCGTTGCCCATGACGGGGCCGATTATCTGGTCGTCGGGCAGGCCGTGGGCCTTGCACGAAATAAAGTCGTCCACGCCATAGGCCGGCGCCGAATGCACGACGCCGGTACCGGCGTCCAGGGACACATAATCGGCCAGATAAATGGGCGACATGCGCTGATAGCCGGGGTCGGCGTCGTAAAGCGGGTGCTTGAACTCCAGGTTGGCCAGGGCCGAGCCCGTCGTCGTGGCGATGACCGTGCCGCTCAATTGCCATTGTTCCAGGCAGGGGGCGACGAGGTCCTTGGCCAGCAGCAGCAGGGGGCCGGTAGCGCGGGGCTGGTCGAGCCTGACCAGGGAGTACTCGATTTCGGGGTGTACGTTGAGGGCCTGGTTGGCCGGCAGCGTCCAGGGCGTGGTGGTCCAGATGACGACCGCGCCGTCGTCGATCTGCTCCAGCCCGAAGGCGCGGGCCAGTTTTTCCTTGTCGCCGAACTTGAAGGCGACATGCACCGCCGGATCCTTGCGGTCGGCATATTCGACCTCGGCCTCGGCCAGGGCCGAGCCGCAGTCGAAGCACCAGTTCACCGGCTTCAGGCCCCGGAACACATAGCCTTTGTCCATGATGCGGGCCAGCACGCGAAGCTCATCGGCTTCGTTGCTGTGATTCATGGTGAGATACGGGCGGTCCCAGTCGGCCAGGACGCCCAGGCGCTTGAAGTCCCGGCGCTGGCGGTCGATTTGCTCATGGGCGTAGGCGCGCGCCTTGGACTGGACTTCAGCCACCGGCAGGTGCTTGCCGTATTTTTTTTCGATCTGGATTTCGATGGGCATGCCGTGGCAATCCCAGCCCGGCACATAGTGCGCGTCGTAGCCCGCCATGGAGCGGCTTTTGACGATGATGTCCTTCAGGATCTTGTTGACGGCATGGCCGATGTGGATGTCGCCGTTGGCATACGGCGGGCCGTCGTGCAGCACGAACTTGGGGCGTCCCTTGCTGGCGGCGCGGATGGCCGCATACACCTTTTTTTCTTCCCATTCGGCAATCCATCCCGGCTCGCGCTTGGCCAGGTTGCCGCGCATGGGAAAGGGGGATTCGGGCAAGTTCAGAGTGTTTCTATAGTCCATGGAGGGCAAAATATTCGCGGGCGTTTTGCGCATCTTTATCGATGGCGGAAATCATGGTGGGCAGGTCGGGAAATTTTTCTTCGTCCCGAAGGTATTCGAGGAATTCGATGCGTGCCAGTTTACCGTATGCATCGACGTGGCAATCCAGCAGATGCACCTCGAGCAGGATGCGGCCGGCGTTGGATACGGTGGGGCGCACGCCCAGGCTGGCAACGCCATTGATGGGGTGGCCGGCCAGTCCGTGGGCGCGCACCACGTATACGCCCGAGCGCGCCGCGCACAGCTGGGGCACGCGCAGGTTGAGAGTGGGGTAGCCCAGGGTTCGCCCGAGCTTCTGGCCATGGATGATGTGGCCGCTTATGCGGTAGGCGTGGCCCAGCAGGTGCTCGGCGCGCTCCAGGTTGCCCACGGCCAGGGCGGTGCGCACTTCCGAACTGGATATCCGGTAGCCGTGCTCGTCGAGCACGTCGGTAATGGTTTCAACCTCGAAGCCGTATTGCTTGCCGGTGCGGCGCAGCAGGTCGACGTCGCCCATGCGCTTGTGGCCGAAGCGGAAGTCCTCGCCCACCAGCAGCCAGCGGGTGTTCAGACCCTGGACGAGCAGAGACTTGATGAAATCTTCGGCGCTCATGTCGGACAGCGCCTGGTTGAAGTGCTCGAGAAGTATCTGGTCGATGTTCAGGCGGGCGATGGCCCAGACCTTGTCGCGCAGGCTGCTGATTTGTGTGGGGATGAGTTCGGGCCGCTGGCCGCGCATGGCGAAATAGGCGCGCGGATGCGGCTGGAAGGTCATGACGGTGGAAGCCAGGCCGCGTTCGCGGGCCAATTGGCCGACTTGTGTCAGGATGGCCTGGTGGCCGCGGTGGACGCCGTCGAAATTGCCGATGGTTACCGCGCTGGGGCGGTCGCTATCGTGACGGGGAAGGGTGCGATAAATTATTGGGGCAGGTTTCACGTCTGAGAGTTTACAATTTTACGTTGTCCAGCTCAGGAAATTATATTTTGTTTGCCGTAAATTCTCCCTCTTGCCGTTTCGTCGTATTGATTTCCGGGCGTGGATCCAACCTGCAGGCCATCGTCCAGGCGCTACGGGAAAGGGTGCCTTCGGCGCAGGTCTGCGCCGTCATTGCCAACACAGCGGGCGCGCAGGGCCTGGCCTGGGCCAGCGAGCAAGGAATAACGGCTACACTTGTGCCGCACGGCGACTACGCCACGCGCAACCAGTTCGACCAGGCCCTGGCCGGCGCCATTGACGCCCATCGGCCCGACTACGTGCTGTTGGCGGGCTTTATGCGTATTTTGACCGACGAATTCGTCGAGCACTTCAGTGGCCGGCTGATCAACGTCCACCCTTCGCTGCTGCCTTCTTTTCCCGGCCTGCATACGCATCGCCAGGCACTCGAGGCCGGTGTGCAATGGCACGGCTGCACGGTGCATTTCGTCACGCCGACGCTCGACCACGGCCCCATCATCGCCCAGGGCATCGTTCCGGTGCTGGCCGACGATACGCCTGCGTCGTTGGCCGAGCGCCTGCTGGAAGTGGAGCACCAGGTGTATGCGCAAGTGGCGTGCTGGCTGGCCGAAGGGCGGGTAACGCTGGATGCCCGGCAGCGCGTTCAGGTACAAGGCGTTCCGACCCGTTCCTATATGAATATGATTGCGCCGCAAGGCGCGCAGGCTGAATAAATAAAGGCAGACTATGGCAACAGCAGAAAAACCCCGGCGCGGGCCTTCCAGGCGCACCGAGCCCCGAAGCAGCGCTGCCCGCAATTCGGCTTCGCGCGGCTCCGAGCCGCGGCGTAGCGGCGCCCAGGAGCAAGGGCCGAGCCGGCCCTACGTCATGGCGGCGGCGCGCATCGAGCAGGTGCGCAGCGTGCTGGGCGAGGTCTTGCAGTGGGAATATCCCGCCGACGCCGTGTTGTCGCACTGGTTTCGCGCCCATCCCAAGCTGGGTTCGCGCGATCGCGGCGAGGTGGCGGACGCGGTCTTCGATGTGCTGCGCAATTTGCGCCGCTACCGGCAATTTGCCGAAAGCGGCGTCGGCCCCTCGGCCCGGCGCCTGGCCATCCTGGGCCTGTCCACGGTATTCAGCAAAGACGTCCTGAACACCGGACTGGACGACGTCGAGCGGGATTGGCTGGAGCATGTGCGGCGCATCGACGTGGCGGGCTTGTCGCGGGCAGTGCGCGCCAGCCTGCCGGATTGGCTGGACGAACGCCTGTCCCGGCTGGAAGATGCCGATGCGCTGATCGACGCCCTGAACGCCACGGCGCCGCTGGATATCCGCGTCAATCCGCTCAAGGTGGAGCGCGATGCCATGCTGGCGAGCCTGCGCTCGGGGCCCGCGGCGCGCTTCGATCCCGCTCCTACGCCATACTCGCCCTGGGGCATACGCCTGCAGGGCCGGCCGCCGGTCAACCGCTGGCCCATGTTCGAAAACGGCGAAATCGAGGTGCAGGACGAGGGCAGCCAGATTCTGGCGGCCCTGGTGGGGGTCAAGCGCGGCGAGATGGTCATCGACTATTGCGCGGGCGCGGGCGGCAAAACCCTGTTGCTGGGCGCGTTGATGCGATCCACCGGCCGCCTGTACGCTTTCGATGTGTCCGCGGCGCGGCTGGCGCGGGCCAAGCCCCGTTTTGCGCGCAGCGGCCTGTCCAACATCGTCCCCGTGGTCATTGCCGACGACAACGACCAGCGCGTCAAGCGCCTGCGCGGCAAGGCGCAGCGGGTGCTCATCGACGCGCCATGCAGCGGTTTGGGGACGCTGCGGCGCAATCCCGATCTCAAATGGCGCCAGCACCCCGAGTCCTTGCAGGAACTGATGGCGGTCCAGGCGCGTATTTTGCGCCAGGCGTCGCGTTGCGTGGCGCCCGGAGGGCGGCTGGTGTATGCCACCTGCAGCGTCCTGCCGGAAGAGAACGAGAAGCAGGTAGAAGCGTTTTTGGCCGAGAATCCCGAATTTACGCTGCTGGATGCCGGCAAGATCGTGCAAGATCGTTGCAAAAATCTGACACTTCAAGGCCCCTGGCTGGCGATGCGGCCTGACCGCCACGGCACGGACGGATTCTTTGCCGCGGTCATGGAGCGCGCCAAGCCGGCGGATGCCAAACCGGCTCTGGAGGCCGAAGATGGGCCGGAGGGCGATTGACGCTGGCCAGGCATGCGGACAAGGCCTGCCGCCTTGGGCGTTTCGTGGCCCGATTCCCGTACAGCTGCTTGATTTTGCTCAAAAACTATTTTGCAATACCGCTGTCATAGAAAGAGCAACTGGGCTAAACTCCTTTAGTCATTCAATGCGAGGCCTAAAATAGGGTTTATGGACAATTTTCTTACTTTTCTTGCCGGCGGTTTACTTCAGTATTCCTGGTGGCAAGTCGTTATTGTTACGTTGGTGCTTACCCATATCACCATTTTAGGCGTCACGATTTTCCTGCATCGCAGCCAAACGCACCGGGGCCTCGACCTTCACCCCTCGGTCATGCATTTCTTCCGTTTCTGGCTGTGGCTCACCACGGGCATGGTCACCAAGGAATGGGTGGCCATTCACCGCAAGCATCACGCCAAGTGCGAACGCGAAGGCGATCCGCACTCGCCCGTCATCTTCGGCATCGGCAAGGTGTTCTTCCGCGGCGCCGAACTATACCGCCAGGAAGCCGCCAACGCCGAAACCCTCAAGCGCTTCGGCCACGGCACGCCCGACGACTGGCTCGAGCGGCATCTGTACGCGCGCCATAGCGTCCTGGGCGTCATGATCATGCTGGTCATCGACCTTGCCCTGTTCGGCGTCCTGGGCCTTACCGTATGGGCCGTGCAAATGGCCTGGATTCCCTTTTGGGCCGCCGGCGTCGTCAACGGCATCGGCCACTGGTGGGGCTACCGCAATTACGCCAGCCCCGACACCAGCACTAATGTGTTTCCCTGGGGCCTGATCATCGGCGGCGAAGAGCTGCACAACAACCATCACGCCTACGGCACGTCGGCCAAGTTCTCCACCAAGTGGTGGGAATTCGACATCGGCTGGGGCTATATCAGGATACTCAGCGCCCTGCGCCTGGCCACCGTGCGGCGCGTGGCGCCCAAGGTCAAGCTCGAGCCGGCCACGGCGCCGGTCAGCCTGCAAACCCTGGAAGGCGTCATCCTGCACCGCTACGAAATCCTGGCCCGCTATACCGACCTCATCAAAAAGGCCGCCGCCGAAGAGCTCGCCAAGCTCAAGCCCTTGCGCAGCAAGGGCGGGGCGGATTCCCGCTGGCAGTCGCTCAGCCGCGCCAAGAACCTCATCAGCAGCACCGACGATGCCCAGCTCGAGCCCTCGCAGCGCGCCGAGCTCGACACGGCGCTGGCCGGCAGCCAGTCCTTGTCCACCCTGGTGCAGATGCGCCGCGAGCTGACTCGTCTGTGGGAAAGCTCCACGGCCACCAGCGAGCAGTTGCTCAATGACCTGCAGGCCTGGTGCCAGCGCGCCCAGCAAAGCGGCATCGAGGGGCTCGAACAGTTCTCCTATCGGCTGCGTCGCTACGCAGCATGATCGAGCAGTTAAATCCGGAACAGCAAGCCGCCGTCACACTTCCACCCCAGCATGCCCTGGTGCTCGCCGGGGCAGGTAGTGGCAAAACCCGGGTACTGACCACCCGCATGGCCTGGCTCATCCAGACGAGCCAGGCCAGTCCCTTCAGCCTGCTGGCTGTCACTTTCACCAATAAGTCGGCGCGCGAAATGCTGACGCGCCTGTCCGCCTTGCTGCCCATCAATACGCGCGGCATGTGGGTGGGCACGTTCCACGGCTTGTGCAACCGCATGCTGCGCGCGCACCATCGCGATGCCGGCCTGCTGCAGACCTTTCAGATCCTCGACTCGGCCGATCAACTGGCCGCCATAAAAAGGCTGATCAAGGGCGCGGGCATCGACGACGACAAATACCCGCCGCGCGATGTGCAGCGCTTCATCAACGGGGCCAAGGAAGAAGGCCAGCGTCCCGGCGATGTGGAGGTGTGGGACGCCCACAGGCGCCGCCTGGTCGAAATCTACCAGATGTACCAGGACCAGTGCGAGCGCGAAGGCGTCGTGGATTTCGCCGAGTTGCTGCTGCGGGCCTACGAGCTGTTGCAGCGCAATGCGCCCGTGCGCGAGCATTACCAGCGGCGCTTCCGGCATATTCTGGTCGACGAGTTCCAGGACACCAATACCTTGCAGTACCGCTGGCTCAAGCTGCTTGCGGGCGGCGGCGCCTGCATGTTCGCCGTGGGCGACGACGACCAGTCCATCTATGCATTTCGCGGCGCCAATGTCGGCAATATGGCCGAGTTCGAGCGCGACTATGCGCATGGCAACGTCATCCGGCTTGAGCAGAACTACCGTTCGTACGGCCATATCCTGGATTCGGCCAATGCGCTCATTGCCCACAACAGCGCCCGCCTGGGGAAGAATCTGTGGACCGAGCAGGGCGAAGGCGAGCCCGTGCGCGTTACCGAACAGCCGTCCGATTTGCTCGAGGCGCAATGGATTGTCGACGAGATCAAGGCGCTTGTGGGCGAAGGCAGCCTGCGCAGCGAGATCGCGGTGCTGTACCGTAGCAACGCCCAGTCGCGGGTCATCGAGCACACGCTGTTTTCGTCCCGCATTCCCTACAAGGTCTATGGCGGGCTGCGCTTTTTCGAGCGCCAGGAAATCAAGCATGCGCTGGCGTATTTGCGGCTCATCGACAATGTGCAGGACGATACTTCGTGGCTGCGCGTCGTCAATTTTCCGGCGCGCGGCATAGGCGCGCGCACGCTGGAGCAGTTGTCCGACCTGGCGCGCCAGGGCAATACCAGCCTGTACAAGGCCGTGCCGTTGATGTCGGGCAAGGGAGGCGCCAATCTGCTCAAGTTCGCCGAGCTTATCCAGCAAATGGCGCACGAGGCCCAGGTCCTGTCCTTGCCGGAACTCGTCGAGCACGTCGTTCATCACAGCGGCCTTCGTACCTTTTATCAGGGCGAAAAAGAGGGCGCCGACCGGCTCGAAAACCTGCAGGAACTGGTCAATGCCGCCGCGGTGTTCGAGGCGGAGGAGAACTTCGAGGGTCTGCCTGCTGGGCGCGTCGTGATGTCCGATGCCGCCGAGCAGCCCGGCGATGCGCTTGCGGACGATGCTTCCGGCGGCGTGTTCGACTCACTGCCCCAGATGTCGCCGCTGGGTGCCTTTCTTTCCCATGCGTCGCTGGAGGCCGGCGACAACCAGGCCCAGGCGGGGCAGGATGCGGTGCAATTGATGACCGTGCATGCGGCCAAGGGGCTGGAATTCGATACAGTGTTCATCACCGGCGTCGAAGAGGGCCTGTTCCCGCACGAGAACAGCCTGATCGAAGCGGCGGGGCTGGAAGAAGAACGGCGGTTGATGTATGTGGCCATTACCCGCGCGCGCAGCCGCCTGTACCTGACCCTGGCCCAAAGCAGGATGCTGCATGGGCAAACCCGCTACGCCATGCGTTCGCGCTTTCTGGACGAGATTCCCGAAGAGCATCTCAAGTGGCTGACCCCCAAGGAAGGCAACCGGCTCGCGGCCAGCGGCGCTTGGCCGGCGGCGGGCGCCTATCGCCGCGGCGATGCCTACGGTCGTCCTTCCACGGGCATTGCAGCGCCCAGGCAGGCGCGCAGTGTGACCAGCGGGGTCTCCGTGGGCGACAAGCATTTCCGCATCGGGCAGGGGGTTCGGCACGCCAAGTTCGGCGAGGGCACGATAATCGGCCTTAGCGGCGCGGGTACGGACGCCCAGGCGCAGATCCAGTTCCGCGACGCGGGCACCAAGACCCTGGCGCTGGGCATCGCCAAGCTGGAAATCACCGTCGGCTGAGCCGGCGCCCGATACGAACCCGGATCACTCGGTCCTGACCAGCTCTTCCAGTTGCTCCTGGAGTTCCAGCCATTGCTCTTCGAGCAGGCCGGCCTGCTTGCTCAGGTCGCCGTGCTCGGCCAGTGCCTGCAGCCGCTCCTGGCGGCGTTCGTCGGCGTAGAAGCCGGGGTCGGCGATCAGCGCATCCAGTTCCTTCAGGCGCGCCTGGGCCTTGTCCATATCGGACTCGACCTTCTTGAGCTTGCTTTCCAGCGGTTTGCGCAGACCCGCCAGGCGCTGGCGCTCCTCGGCTTCCTGGCGGCGCTGGGTTCTGCGGTCCACCGGGTTTTCCGCCGCATCAAGGGACGCTTCGCCGCGGGCCTGGGCCCTGGCATTGGCGCCGCGTGCCGCCAGCCAGTCGCGATAGTCTTCCAGGTCTCCATCGAATTCCATGACATGGCCGTCGGCCACGATCCAGAAATCGTCCACCGTGGTGCGCAGCAGATGGCGGTCGTGCGAGACCAGCAGGACGCTGCCCGGGAACTCGGCCAATGCCGTGGCCAGGGCTTCGCGGGTGTCCACGTCCAGATGGTTGCTGGGCTCGTCCAGCAGCAGCAGATTGGGTTTTTGCCAGACGATCAGCGACAGGGCCAGGCGGGCCTTTTCGCCGCCCGACATCGGGGCGACCGGGCCGTTGACCGTGTCTCCGCTGAAGCCGAATCCGCCCAGGTAGTTGCGCAGCTCCTGTTCGCGCGATTGCGGGGCCAGGCGGGCAAGATGCTGCAGCGGCGTCGACTCCGGATCCAGCATGTCCAGCTGTTGCTGGGCGAAGTAGCCGATTTCCAGGCCTTTGGAGGCCCGGCGTTCTCCGTCCAGCGGGGCCAGTTCGTTCGCGAGGGTCTTGATCAGCGTGCTTTTTCCCGCGCCATTGACACCCAGCACGCCGATGCGCGCGCCGCCCCGGACCATGAGCGTAACGTCCTTGAGAATAGGGCGGGCCGTGCCGTCGGCCAGCGTGTATCCGGTGCTTACCGTGTCCAGCACCAGCAGTGGGTCGGGCATGCTTTGCGGTTCGGGGATGCGAATGTCGATGCCGGCTTCGACCTGCAGGGGCGCCAGCGCTTCCATGCGGGCCAGGGCCTTGACCCGGCTTTGCGCCTGCTTGGCCTTGGTGGCCTTGGCCTTGAAACGGTCGATGAAGCTTTGCAGGCGGGCCGTTTCGCGGGTCTGCTTCTCCCAGGCCAGCCTGGTCTGGCGCAGGCGCTCGGCGCGCTGCATCAGAAAGTCCTGGTGGCCGCCGCGGTAGCGTATCAGCTTGCCCTGGTCGAAGTGCAGGATGACCCTGGCGACGGCGTCGAGGAACTCGGTGTCGTGCGAAATGAGCAGCACGGTTCCCTCGTAGGCGCCCAGCCATCGCTCGAGCCAGAGCATGGCGTCAAGGTCCAGGTGGTTGGTGGGCTCGTCCAGCAGCAAGAGCTCGGAGGGGGCCATGAGGGCCCGCGCCAGCGCCAGACGCATCTGCCAGCCGCCCGAGAAGCTGCTGACCGGATTCATCCATTGGTCGGGGGCGAAGCCCAGGCCGGCCAGCAATTGCTCGGCGCGCGACGGCGCGCTCCAGGCATCGGCTTCCACCAGGGCTGCTTCGAGTTCCGCTATTCGGTGTCCATCGTGGCCAGGCGTGGCGGTGCGTTGCGCTTGCAGCGCGCGCAGATGCGTGTCGCCGTCGATGACGAATTCGCGAGCGGCCAGCGTGTTGTCGCTGATTTCCTGTTCCACGCTGGCGATGCGCCACGAGGCAGGGATATCCAGCGTGCCGGCGTCGGCGTCGAGCCGGCCCTGCAACAGCGCAAAGAGGGTGGACTTGCCGGCTCCGTTCTTGCCTACTATCCCTACACGCTCGCCCGGGTTGACGACGAAATCGGCTTCGTCGAGCAATACCTTGACGCCCCGGCGCAGCGTCAGACCTGTGGCGCGAATCACGATGCCAGCTGCTCCCTCGTCAGCAGGAGGATCTGGTCGTCGCTGTTTTCGGTGCTGAGCCAGACTGGTTCAAGGTCGGGAAAGGCCGCAAGAAAGTTTTCGTATTCGTTGCCGATTTCCAGTACCAGGATGCCGTCGGGCGCCATGAAGTCGGGCGCGCTGTCCAGAATGCGCCGCACGAGGTCCATGCCGTCCTCGCCGCCGGCCAGGGCCAGGGTGGGCTCGTGGCGGTATTCCGCGGGAAGGGATTCCATGGAGTGGCTGTTGACGTACGGCGGGTTGCATACGATGAGATCGTACTCGCAGCTTGGCATCTGTTCGAACAGGTCGCTGCGATGCGTGGTGACGCGTCCGTCCAGCCCGAATTGTTCGATGTTCTCGTCGGCGACTTCCAGGGCGTTGTCCGAAATATCGACGGCATCGACCTGGGCATTGGGATAGGCCAGAGCGGCCAGCACGGCCAGGCATCCCGAGCCCGTGCACAGGTCGAGAACGAACTCGATGCTGTCCGGGTCGCTGATCCACGGCGCCAGGTCGTCGGCCAGAAGCTCGGCGATGGGCGAGCGGGGCACGATGACCCGCGAGTCCACTGAGAAGCGGTGGCCTTGCAGCCAGGCCTCGCCCGTAAGGTAGGCGGCCGGGACGCGTTCGGTCAGGCGCCTTTCGACCAGGGTGAGAAAGCGCTCGCGCTCGTCGGCCAGCACGCGTGCGTCCAGGAAGGGATCCAGGGTGTCCAGGGGCAGGTGCAGGGTATGCAGCAGCAGGTAAACGGCTTCGTCCCAGGCGTTGTCGCTGCCATGCCCGAACGCCAGCTTGGCGGCGTTGAACTGGCTGACGGCGTAGCGCAGCAGGTCGCGCACGGTGAAGAGTTCGTTGAAGGCAGCGGGGTTCATGTCAGCTCCGGTCCAGCAGCAGGTTTTCCAGCGTGCGGCGGTAGATGTTCTTCAAGGGCTCGATCGAGTCGACCCGGATATGTTCGTCGATCTGGTGGATGCTGGCGTTGATAGGGCCAAACTCGACGACCTGAGGGCATATCTTGGCGATGAAGCGCCCGTCGGACGTACCGCCCGTGGTGGAGAGTTCGGCGGCGACACCGGTTTCCTCCCGGATGGCGCTGCTGATCGCGGCGCTCAGTTCGCCCTTGGGCGTCAGGAAGGGCTCGCCGCCCAGGACCCAGTCTATATCGAACTCCAGCCCATGGCTGTGCAGAATGTCCGTGACGCGTTTCCTCAGGCCATCGGGGGTGCTTTCGGTGGAGAAGCGGAAGTTGAAATCGAGCACGGCCTCGCCGGGCACCACGTTGGTGGCCCCGGTGCCGGCATGCAGATTGGACACCTGGAAGGTTGTGGCGGGAAAGTATTCGTTGCCGTTGTCCCATACCGTGCCGGCCAGTTCGGCCAGCGCGGGCGCCAGAAGATGGATGGGATTGCGCGCCAGGTGTGGGTAGGCCACGTGGCCTTGCTTGCCTTTGATCGTGAGCTTGCCCGACAGCGAGCCGCGGCGGCCGTTCTTTACCGTGTCGCCCAATTGCTCGACTGAAGTCGGCTCGCCCACGATGCAGTAGTCCAGTTTGTCGCCGCGCGCCTCGAGCGCGTTGCAGACCTTGACCGTGCCGTTGATGGAAGGGCCTTCTTCGTCGGAGGTGATGAGCATGCCGATGGAACCCTTGTGATCCGGGTGGGCGGCCACGAACTCTTCCACGGCGACGACGAAGGCGGCGATCGAGCTTTTCATGTCCGCCGCCCCGCGTCCGTACAGAAGGCCGTCGCGCACGACCGGCTGGAACGGGTCGCTGGCCCATTTTTCCAGCGGGCCGGTCGGCACGACGTCGGTGTGGCCGGCAAAGACCAGCAAGGGCGCCGCCTGGCCGCGGCGCGCCCAGAAATTGGTGACATCGTCGAAGACCATGGTTTCGCACGCGAATCCGGCCGGGCCCAGGCGCGCGGCCAGGACCTGCTGGCAGCCGGCGTCGGCGGGGGTGACCGAAGGGCGGGCGATGAGATCCTGCGTCAGCAGCAGGGCGGCGGAATCGGGCATCAGGTCCTCAGCAGATCGTTGACGCTGGTTTTTGCGCGGGTTTGCGCGTCGACGCGCTTGACGATGACCGCGCATGCCAGGCTGTGGGAGCCGTCGCTGGAAGGCAGCGAGCCGGGCACCACCACCGAGCCGGAGGGTACGCGGCCGTAGGTGATTTCGCCGGTGCTGCGGTCGTAGATCTTGGTACTTTGCGAAATGAACACGCCCATGGCCAGCACCGAGTTTTCTTCGACGATGACGCCTTCGACGACTTCCGAGCGCGCGCCGATGAAGCAGTTGTCCTCGATGATGGTGGGATTGGCCTGCAGGGGTTCGAGCACGCCGCCGATGCCTACGCCGCCCGAAAGGTGGACGTTCTTGCCGATTTGGGCGCACGACCCCACCGTGGCCCAGGTGTCGACCATGGTGCCTTCATCGACATAGGCGCCGACGTTGACGTACGAAGGCATGAGCACCACGTTTTTGCCGATGAACGAGCCTTTGCGCGCCACGGCGGGCGGTACCACGCGAAAGCCCGCGCCGGCGAAGTCCTGGGCCGAGTAGTCGCTGAACTTGAGCGGCACCTTGTCGTAGAACTGCATGGGCGCCTGGCCCATGACCTGGTTGTTCTCGAGCCGGAACGACAGCAGCACCGCCTTTTTCACCCACTGATGCACGACCCAGTTTCCGTCGGTTTTTTGCGCGACGCGCAGGGTGCCGGCGTCGAGCGCGGCCAGGGTTTCCTGGACGGCTTCGCGCACGGCGGCGTCGGCGTTGCCGGGCGCCAGGTTGGCACGGTTTTCCCAGGCTTGTTCAATAGTGGCTTGAAGATGATTGAGTGTCATGGCTGTTATAAGTGTTCAGGATTGAAAAAATGGAAATGGATGGCGGCTGCGGCATCGTTCGCCGGCGGTTGTCAGTGCTGCGATACAAAGTTTACGATGCGCTGCGCCGCCTCGATGCATTGCTCTTTGGGGGCCACCAGCGCGATGCGGATGCGGTTGGCGCCCGGATTCACGCCATGGGCGGGCCGCGCCAGGAAACTTCCCGGCAGCACGGTGACGGCGGCCTTCGAGTATAGGCCACGCGCGAAATCGACGTCCGAATACGGGGTGCCGGCCCACAGGTAGAAGCTGGCATCCGGCCAGCGCACATCAAGGACCGGGCTCAGCAGCGGCACGACCGCCTCGAATTTTTCGCGGTATATACGGCGATTCTCCACCACGTGGGCTTCGTCGTTCCAGGCGGCGATGCTGGCTTGCGAGACCACCGGGCTGATGGCGCCGCCCTGGTAGGTGCGATACAGCAGGAACTGCTTGATCAGGCTGGCGTCGCCCGCCACGAAACCCGAGCGCATGCCCGGCACGTTCGAGCGCTTGGACAGGCTGGAGAAGCACATCAGGTTGCTGTAGGTGGTGCGGCCAAGCAGGGCGGCCGCCTGCATGCCTCCCAGGGGTTTGTTGAATTCGTCGAAGTAGATTTCCGAATAGCATTCGTCCGAGGCAATGACGAAACCGTATTGGTCGGAAAGCTCGAACAAGGTGCGCCATTCGTCCAGGGACATCACATTGCCGGCCGGGTTGCCCGGCGAGCAGACGAAGACCAGGCGGGTCTTGTTCCAGACTTCGCCGGGTACGGAGGCCCAGTCGTAGCCGAAATTCAGTTCCGGCTGCGAATTGATGAACCAGGGCTGGGCCCCGGCAAGCAGCGCGGCGCCTTCGTAGATCTGGTAGAAGGGGTTGGGGCTGACCACCAGGGATCCGGCGTCGGGGTTGATGACGGTCTGGGCGAAGGCGAACAATGCCTCGCGCGAGCCCAATGCCGGGAGTATCTGCGTTTCGGGGTCCGGCCGGGCGATGCCGTAGCGGCGCGCCAGCCAGTCGGCAATAGTATTGCGCAGGGGGGCGTCGCCGCGCGTGGGCGGATAGACCGACAGGCCGGCCATGGCATCCTGCATGGCGCGGACTATGAGCGGAGACGTGGCGTGCTTGGGCTCGCCTATCGAAAGATTGATGGGGGCCAGATTTGCCGGCGGCGCATCGGCCTGCGACAGCAGTTGCCTGAGTTTTTCGAAGGGATAGGGGTGTAGAGCGCCAAGTCTTGGGTTCATGCGGGCCAGCCTGAAAGTTAACCGCCAATTTTAACAAGCTTATGGCGTTGGTCTGTATTGTCGGATAAAAAAAATATTGCTAAACTAACCGGCTTTCCTTGAAACATGCGAACGTGGCGGAATTGGTAGACGCACCAGATTTAGGTTCTGGCGCCGAGAGGTGTGAGAGTTCGAGTCTCTCCGTTCGCACCATGTAAGGCAAGGCAAAAGCTATAAAGGCAAAAGCCGCGAGGCAAGGGCAAGGTTCGATAACCACAGCCCTTGCAAGCCAAGAAGCCATAGACCCGGTGATGAAGCTGTTGAGAGGTAAGACTCCAATAATAAGCAACCATCTGCACACTTTTTACACAGGGATTTACACATGGCCGGTATTCGGCCGGCTGCGAAGGGAAATGCCGTCGGGAGTCCGTCCGCTTCGTCTCTCGATTGTCGGGCCGGCCAACCCCGGCATGGTCTTCGGTTGTCCGGCGCGTCGGCCATTCCTGCGGTCTGTGCGGCCATGGAACCGCCACGCAAAACATGCCTGACGCGCGTATGCGTACAATAAGGCCATCTTGCCGCGCTGGCTCGGTCTCCGGGCGCAGTTTCCGGTAAAATATTCTGTTCGTCATTTTTATTACTCTTTTTTTATATAGGTCCCTAATGCAGCCCGTGGTTGAAACTCTGTCCGGCCTGGAGCGCCGTGTTGATCTGGTCGTTTCGGTGGCCGACATCGAAAAGGAAGTCCAGTCGCAACTCAAGCGCGTCGCACGTACGGCAAAAATCCAAGGCTTTCGCCCAGGGAAAGCTCCGCTGGCGTTGATTGAACGCACGCAAGGCCCCGGCATCCGCTACGACGTGATCAATTCCGAAGTAGGCCGTGCGCTCGACCAGATCATCGAAGAAAACAAACTGCGCATTGCCGGCGCTCCCAGCCTCGAACCCAAGACCGAAGGCGTCGACGAAGGCGCAATGGCCTTTTCCGCCACGTTCGAGGTGTATCCCGAGGTCCAGGTTCCCGACTTGTCCGCCCTGGAAGTCAAGCGGGTCGACACCGAAGTCGGCGAGGCCGAAGTCCAGAAGACCATCGACATCCTGCGCAAGCAGCGCGCCACCTACGAAGCCCGCGAAGGCCGTGCGGCCCAGGACGACGACCGTGTCACGCTCGATTTCGTCGGCACCATCGATGGCGTGGAATTCGATGGCGGCAAGGCTGAAGGCTTCGCCTTCGTCCTGGGCCAGGGCCGCATGCTCCCCGAGTTCGAAACCGCCGTGCGCGGCCTGAAGGCCGGCGAAAGCAAGACTTTCCCGCTTGAGTTCCCCGAAAACTACGGCGGCAAGGAAGTGGCCGGCAAGAAGGCCGAATTCGCCATCACCGTCAAGGAAGTGTCCGAGCCCATCCTGCCCGAGGTCGACGAAGCGTTTGCCAAGGAACTCGGCCAGGCCGAAGGCAATGTCGAGAAGCTGCTCGAAGACGTCCGTTCCAATATCGAGCGCGAAGCCAAGGCCCGCGCCCTGGCCCGCACCAAGACCAGCGTCATGGACGCTCTGGCGGCCGCCTGCACGTTCGACGTGCCCAAGGCCCTGGTCGAAAGCGACACGCAAAACCGCGTTGCCGCCGCCCGCGAAGAGCTCAAGCAGCGTGGCATGCCCAATGCCGACACCATGCCCATTCCGCCCGAAGCCTTCAGCGCCGAATCCGAGCGCCGTGTGCGCCTGGGCCTGCTGGTGTCCGAACTGGTCAACAGCGCCGACCTCAAGGCCAAGCCCGAACAGGTGCGCGCGCGCATCGAAGATCTGGCGCAAAACTACGAGCAGCCGGCCCAGGTTGTGGCCTATTATCTTTCCGATCGTCAACGCCGCTCCGAAATCGAAGCCATCGTCCTGGAAGAAAACGTCGTCAATCACGTTCTGTCCAAGGCCAAGGTCAACGACGAAAAAGTAGCGTTTGAAGAACTTATGGGGACTGCATAAATGCAGCGATTCACGGATTTTTATGCTTCGATGTATGGCGGCGACTCGGTAACGCCAACCAGCCTGGGCTATGTGCCCATCGTGGTCGAGCAGTCGGGTCGCGGTGAACGTTCTTACGACATCTACTCGCGCCTGTTGCGCGAACGGGTCATTTTCTTTGTCGGACCGGTCAACGACCAGTCGGCCAATCTGGTCGTGGCGCAATTGCTGTTCCTCGAATCGGAAAATCCGGACAAAGACATTTCGCTGTACATCAACTCGCCGGGCGGCTCGGTCTATGCGGGCCTGGCCATCTACGACACCATGCAATTCGTCAAGCCCGACGTATCCACGCTGTGCACGGGCATTGCCGCCAGCATGGGCGCGTTCTTGTTGTCGGCGGGCGCCAAAGGCAAGCGCTATACACTGCCCAATTCGCGCATCATGATCCATCAGCCGTCCGGCGGTGCGCAGGGCCAGGCTTCCGACATCCAGATCCAGGCCCGCGAAATCCTCGACCTGCGCGAGCGCCTCAACGGCATCCTGGCCAGCAACACCGGCCAACCCATCGAGCGCATCGCTCTCGACACCGAGCGCGACAATTTCATGTCGGCGCAAGATGCGGTATCGTATGGTTTGGTAGACAAGGTTCTGGTTTCCCGCGCCGCTGAAACACCGGCGTAAGACGCCGGCAGGTTGGCGCAGCGCCTGCCTCTAGCGTGCGCCTTTCCTTTATTACTTGGCGGGCCGGCTCCCATGGGCCGTCCTGTTTTACGGAATCATCGAAGAGTTTTATGCCTGAAAAAAAAGGATCAGCAGACGAAAAGGTGTTGCGCTGCTCGTTTTGCAATAAAAGCCAGCACGAAGTTCGTAAATTGATTGCTGGGCCCGATGTGTTCATCTGCGACGAATGTATTGATCTATGCACCAATATCATTCTCGAGGAAACACAAGAGGCGGCTCGCGATGCAATTCGCAACGAACTGCCCACGCCGCAGGAAATCAAGGCTTTCCTGGACGGCTACGTCATAGGCCAGGACACTCCCAAGCGCAATCTGGCTGTGGCGGTCTACAACCACTACAAGCGGATCCGCTATGGCGAAGTCAAGGGCGACGAAGTCGAGCTTTCCAAAAGCAACATCCTGCTCATCGGGCCCACCGGTTCGGGCAAGACGCTGCTCGCCCAGACGCTGGCCCGCATGCTGGACGTTCCCTTCGTCATGGCCGACGCCACTACGCTGACCGAAGCGGGCTACGTCGGGGAAGACGTCGAGAACATCATCCAGAAGCTGCTGCAGAACTGCAACTACGACATCGAGAAAGCGCAGCGGGCCATCGTCTACATCGACGAAATCGATAAAATCTCGCGCAAGTCCGACAACCCCTCCATCACCCGCGACGTTTCGGGCGAGGGCGTTCAGCAGGCGCTGCTCAAGCTCATCGAAGGCACGGTGGCCTCGGTGCCTCCGCAGGGCGGGCGCAAGCACCCCAACCAGGACTTCGTGCAGGTCGACACCACCAATATCCTCTTCATCGTCGGCGGCGCCTTCGACGGACTGGACAAGGTCATCCGCGACCGCACCGAAAAATCCGGCATCGGTTTCTCGGCCTCGGTCAATGCCAAGTCCGAACGGGGCGTGGGCGAGCTGTTCGCCGAAGTCGAACCCGAAGACCTCATCAAGTTTGGTCTCATCCCCGAACTGGTCGGGCGTTTGCCGGTGGTTGCCACTCTGGAAGAACTGCAGGAAGAAACCCTGGTTCGCATCCTTACCGAACCCAAGAACTCCCTGATCAAGCAGTTCCAGAAGCTGTTCGAAATGGAAGACGTCGAACTTGACGTGCGTCCGGCGGCGCTTTCCGCCATTGCGCAGCGCGCCCTGAAGCGGCGCACAGGCGCTCGCGGCCTGCGTTCCATCGTCGAGCAGTCCTTGCTTGGCACCATGTATGAACTTCCTTCCCTGAAGAATGTCAAACAAGTGGTTCTCGACGAAAACGCCGTCCTGGGCAAGGGTGTTCCCCTGCTTATTTACGCCGACGACGAAGCACAAGAGTCGCCGTCCGGCAATAAAAAGTCCGACGTGCCCAAGCTGAAGGACGCCGCCGCTTAAGGATTCACTTTCTGGATAAACGGGTTTATCGATGCGACACCTTGAAATTTTCCACATCGTCGCCAAGTACACCGGTATGTAGCAATACGAAAGGGAGGCTCAAGCTTCCCTTTCGTTTCTAAAGCAGCGTTTTTTAAGGAAATTTCTATGCCTGCGAGCCCGATTCTTTCTTCCGAAGCCATGGACTTGCCCCTGTTGCCCTTGCGTGATGTGGTGGTGTTTCCGCACATGGTGATTCCTTTGTTCGTCGGCCGTCCCCGTTCCATCAAGGCGCTGGAAATGGCCATGGAGGCGGGCAACAACATCATGCTGGTGGCGCAAAAATCGGCCAGCAAGGACGACCCCACGCCCGACGATCTCTACGACATCGGTTGCGCTGCCAGTATTCTGCAAATGCTCAAGCTGCCCGACGGCACGGTCAAGGTGCTGGTCGAAGGCCTGCAGCGCGCCCGCATCAATAGCGTCACCGAGGCCGAAACGCATTTCACGGCCAATGTTTCGCCGGTCGCTCCCGACGGCCAGCAGGGTGCCGAATCCGAGGCCCTGCGCCGCACGGTGGTCACCCAGTTCGAGCAATACGTCAAGCTCAACAAAAAAATCCCCCAGGAAATCCTCACCTCGCTGAGCGGCATCGACGATGCCGGCCGCCTGGCGGACACCATTTCCGCGCATCTGCCGCTCAAGCTCGAGCAAAAGCAGAAAATGCTTGAAATCACCGGCACCTCCGAGCGCCTCGAGAATCTGCTGTCGCAACTCGAGTCCGAAATCGACATTCTCCAGGTCGAGAAGCGCATTCGCGGCCGGGTCAAGAAGCAAATGGAGAAAAGCCAGCGCGACTACTACCTGAACGAGCAGGTCAAGGCCATCCAGAAAGAACTGGGCGAGGGCGAAGAAGGCGCCGACATCGAAGAGCTCGAAAAAAAGATCCAGGCCGCCCAGTTGCCCAAGGAAGCGCTCAAGAAGGCCGAGTCCGAGCTTAAAAAGCTCAAGCTCATGTCGCCCATGTCGGCCGAAGCCACCGTGGTGCGCAACTATATCGATACGCTCATCGGCCTGCCGTGGCGCAAGAAAAGCCGCATCAACAATTCCATTTCCAATGCCGACAAAGTGCTCAACGCCGATCACTACGGCCTGGAAAAGGTCAAGGAACGCATCATCGAATACCTGGCCGTGCAGCAGCGCGTCGACAAGCTGAAGGCGCCCATCCTGTGCCTGGTGGGGCCTCCGGGCGTGGGCAAGACCTCGCTGGGGCAGTCCATCGCCCGCGCCACGAACCGCAAGTTCGTGCGCATGGCCCTGGGCGGCGTACGCGACGAAGCCGAGATCCGCGGCCATCGCCGCACCTATATCGGCTCCATGCCGGGCAAGATCCTGCAGAACATGTCCAAGGTGGCGGTTCGCAATCCGCTGTTCCTGCTCGACGAGATCGATAAAATGGGCGCCGATTTCCGCGGCGATCCGTCTTCGGCGCTGCTCGAGGTGCTCGATCCGGAACAAAACCACACGTTCCAGGATCACTACATCGAGGTCGATTTCGATCTGTCCGACGTCATGTTCGTGGCCACCAGCAACACGCTCAACATCCCGCCGGCCCTACTCGACCGCATGGAAGTCATTCGTCTTTCGGGCTACACCGAAGATGAAAAAGTGCATATCGCGTTCGACCATCTGCTGCCCAAGCTCATGAAGAACAACGGTGTGCGCGAAGGCGAGATGCAGATCGAGGAGTCGGCGATTCGCGATATCGTGCGCTATTACACCCGCGAGGCGGGCGTGCGGGCGCTCGAGCGCGAAATGAGCAAAATCTGCCGCAAGGTCGTCAAGAAGACGCTCGAAACCAATCCCTCCGCATCGGCTGTCCGTGCCCGCAAAGGGGCCGTCGTCGAGCCGGGCCAGGCCGAGGTCGTCACCGCCGAGAACCTGGCCGACTACCTGGGCGTGCGCCGCTACAATTTCGGCATGGCCGAAAAAGAGAACAAGGTGGGGCAGGTTACCGGCCTGGCCTGGACCGAAGTGGGCGGCGATCTTCTCACCATCGAGGTCGCCGACATGCCGGGCAAGGGCGTGGTGCTGCGCACCGGCTCGCTGGGCGACGTCATGAAAGAATCGGTCGAGGCGGCCCGCACGGTGGTCCGCTCCAGGGCTCAGCGCTGGGGCATTGCCAATACCGCATTCGAAAAGCGCGATCTGCACGTGCACTTTCCCGAAGGGGCCACCCCCAAGGACGGTCCGTCGGCGGGTATTGCCATCACCACGGCCATGGTGTCGGCGCTTACCGGAATCCCGGTGCGCTCCGACGTCGCCATGACGGGCGAAATCACCCTGCGCGGCGAAGTCCTGCCCATTGGCGGCCTCAAGGAAAAACTGTTGGCGGCGCACCGCGGCGGCATCAAGACCGTGATGATTCCCGAGGAAAACGTCAAGGATCTGGCCGAGATTCCCGACAACGTCAAGAACCACCTCGAAATCATTCCGGTGCGCTGGATCGACCGGGTTCTGGAAGTGGCGCTGCAGCACATGCCCACACCGTTGTCCGACGAGGAAGTCGCGCGGCTGGCCGCCGAGTCGGTGGCCAACGCCAAAAAGACGGATGAGCCTTCTTCCTCCGAAGGAGTCATGAAGCACTAAGACGGCAGGCAGGCCAGGCCTGCCTCAACCCCTTGGGACACAGTAAAAACGCCTCACGACCGATTTAACACCGGTTGTGAGGCGTTTTTTTATTGGAAGACAGGTGGAAGCACGGTAAAAGGTGGCGGAGCTGCGAAGTTGCAGGCCGCCACTGGCTAGTTAGTGCAGCGGCGTGGTCCGGATAAGGCCGACGGCAATGCCTTCCAGCGAGAAGTCGTCGCCGGCGCTGACGAGTATTGGAGAGAAATCGGGGTTCTCGGGCAGGAGCTGGATTTGGCTGCCCGATTTGGACAGCCTTTTGACCGTGACTTCGTCGCCGATGCGGGCGACCACGATTTGGCCGTTGCGGGCCTCGGCGGTTTTTTTGACGGCGAGGAGGTCGCCGTCGAGAATGCCGGCATCGCGCATGCTGAGGCCGCGCACCCGCAGCAGGTAGTCGGGGGTCTGGCTGAAAAGCGCCGGCTCGACGCCGATTTCACGTTCGACATGCTCGGCCGCCAGGATAGGGCTGCCGGCCGCGACACGGCCCACGATGGGCAAAAGAAGCTGTTCGAGCAGGCTGGGAGAGGGCGGCGGTGCGGAAGCGGCGGGCTCGCCCACCAGGCGGATGCCGCGCGATGCGCCGGCGGTGAGTTCGATGGCGCCTTTGCGCGCCAGGGCCTTGAGGTGGTCTTCGGCGGCGTTGGCCGACTTGAAGCCCAAGGATCGGGCGATTTCGGCTCGCGTGGGCGGAAAGCCGGTACGCTGGATTTCGCTGCGGATGATATCCAGGATTTGCTGCTGACGCTCGGTAAGCTTGGTGGCCATGGTTTGCGCGATATACGGTGACTGTGTATTTGTACAGTCATGATTCTGCCGCAAGCGATACCGAAATGCAAGGCTTTCCGTCGAGACTTGAAGTGGAGTTTCCTGCGGGGTAAGTCCGGACCTTCCCATGGGCATCGGTTTCGTCAATAAAAAGATAAAAGCGAATTAATTGACATTTATGAAAAATTATTGACATAATAGTAAAAAACTTTCCAGCTTAGAGGCCGCATTTGCCGGCTTTGGTTCTTGGACAGCCAGGTGCATAACATGCCGTCGCAGCGACTTCCCGCGAAATATCTTTTGATGCAAACGCAGGATCTTGATGCCGCTCGCTCCGTCATCGAACGGCTATACGCCCCTTTTTCCTGGAAGCTCAGTTCATCGCACAAAAACACATGCGGCACGGTCAGCGTCCATACAGCGAAGTGGGGGCCGTTAGCGTTATCCATGCTGGGTTATGGCCACGATATCGAGGTTTGCCCGGAAGGTTTGGGTGGCTCGCTGCTTGTCACCACCGTCCTTGCCGGGCGTATGCTGCAACGTAATAGCACTGGCGAATCGGGGGGAGGTCCTGGATCTTCGGTGCTGGCTGTCGAAGGAGATAGCCCTGTTTTCCGGTACAGCAGGCAGGCCGAGGTCTTGAAGCTGAATTTTTCGCAGCATCGGATCGATGCGCTGTGCTGGGAGCTATTGGGGCACCAAGGGACGAAGCCGGTGCGATTCTGTGCCAATGCTCTCGAAGGAGCCGCGTCGCAACGCTGGATGGATCTGTTGACCTATTTGATTGCAAGCTTGTCCGATTCCGAGTCTTGCTTGCCGGACAGGCTTGCGGGAGGGCTGGAGGACGTGCTGGTATTGCATTTATTGAACTCAGCCCGTCATAACTACAGCGAGGAACTGCACCGTAGCCCGGCTCCTCTCGTGCCGCGCGAGTATCGTCGTGCTTGCGCGTATATGGAGGCGCATTGGCGAGAGTCGATTGCCCTGCTGGATGTTGCGCGGGCAGTCGGTTGCAGCGTCCGCTCCCTGTCGCGCGCCTTCCATTGCGCAGGTCAGACGACGCCCATGCGCTATCTTATGGAGTTGCGTTTGCAGCGCGTGCACGAGCTATTGCGCAACGGCACCATGTCCGATACCACGATAGTGCAAGCCGCGCTTGAATGCGGATTCAACCATCTTGGCGAATTCCATCTGCGGTACCGCCGCCGCTTCGGCGAGTCGCCATCACAGACTCGCGCCCGATCAATACTCTAAGATCCTCTTTGGGCTTGGCGGCACATTCTGGCCAGGAACCGTAGCAATTGGCCGAAAGCCGATAGTCGCCGCATCGCAGTCCTTTCATCATTACGAAAACAACCGGCACACCGCAAGGTGGATGAGCCGAGCAGACTGGTAATGACGAGGAGCTGGAATGAGACATGCGCGCGATACAAAAATGCCCACGCTGTCGATCGCTCAAGGGGAGCGGCTCGATTTCTGGGAGCGAGCCCTGATGAATGGGCGCATTGGCCGAAGGGCTTTTCTGACATTGGTGGCCGGCTTGGGGCTGAGTAGTGCTTATGCAGGTGAACTAGCGGATCACGCGCAGCGCGTGCAGCGCAACCAGAAGGCGCTGGCCAATGCTCTGCGCAAACAGTACGACTACATCGTTTGCGGCTCGGGATCCGCCGGCAGCGTAGTGGCGGGGCGATTGGCGGAAGATGGCCGTTCACGGGTGCTCTTGCTCGAGGCCGGCGGATCCGATCAGGTCGACAGCGTGATCCAGCCGGCGGCGTGGTTCACGAACCTTGGCACGGCACGCGACTGGAAAGACATCTCGGAACCACAGGCGGGGCTGCTTGGCCGCCGGATGGCAATGGATACCGGCAGGGTCCTGGGCGGCGGCAGCAGCATCAATGCCTGCAATTATGCGCGAGGCCATCGCAATGACTTTGAGTTCTGGCATGCCGAGTCCGGCGATTCGGCATGGGGCTACGAAGCGATCCTGGATATATACAAGCGGTTGGAAAATTGGCAGGGAGTTCAGGATCCGAAGCGTCGAGGACGGGGAGGCCCTTTCTGGGTTCAGCCAGCGCAAAATCCGAACGCCTGTGCTGTCGCGTTGCTGGACGCCGCCGGAAATGCAGGGATAGCACGGTTTGATGACGCGAACGGCGCGTTGATGGAAGGCTCGTCGGGCGCAGCCTTGCTGAATCAGAATATAGAAAATGGCCGGCGCCGTAATGTGCCGTCCGCTTTTCTCCATCCTCTGATGGATCGCCCAAACTTGACCGTGCTGACGGAAGCCTGCGTCGATCGGTTGGTTTTCCGGGGGACTCGTGCCACGGGTGTGCAGTTGCGCTGGCAAGGCCGCTTGCTTGAAATCGAAGCCGCTCGGGAGATAGTGCTGTCGATGGGGGCCATCAACACGCCCAAGGTGCTGATGCTGTCCGGCGTGGGAGATGAAACGCTCTTGAAACCTTTGGGGCTGCGCGTTTCAAACCATCTTCCGGGGGTTGGCAGGAATCTGCAGGATCACATATTGTTGGGCGGCTGTATATGGGAATACAAGAACCCGCTGCCGATGACGAATAGCGGGGCGGACTCCATGTTTTTCGCCAAGAGCCACTCCGAACTGGACACGCCCGATCTGTATCCGGTCCATATTCAGCTTCCCTACGCGAGTCCGGTCATCGCCAAGCGCTATGCTCCGCCGGCTTCGTGCTGGGCCATTGCGCCGGGATTGGTAAGACCCAAGAGTCATGGCAGGGTTGAATTGCGCTCCCTCGATCCCGATGCCCGACCAGCGCTGTATCCCAACTACCTCAGTCACCCGGATGACGTGAGGGCATTGATGCGAGGCGTGGAGTTGAGCCGTGAGCTGGGCAACTCGGCGGCTATGCGCGATTTTGTGAAACGGGAGGTAGCTCCCGGCCCGCTCCGTGGCGACGCCCTGGAAAAATTCGTGCGCGATGCGGCTACGACGTTCTTTCATGCAAGCGGGACGTGCCGTATAGGCACGGATGCGCACGCGGTGGTGGACGCGCAGCTCAAGGTGCGTGGTATCGACGGCCTGCGCATCGCTGATTCGTCCGTGATGCCCAGGATCACCACAGGCCCCACTATGGCGCCGTGCATGGCGATAGGGCAGCGTCTGGCAGACATTTTGCTGGGCCAGACGTAAGCCCGCCGGATCAGCCCGTTTTCCGCTCGACCGGGCAGAGGACGTTGCGGTTCGCGCGGTGGCGCGGAAAACATTTACGAAAGAGCACCAAAAGCAGACAGGAGAAAGCATGAACAGCAACGACACCCCAGAACTGAAAGCATCCCGAGCGTCTTCGGAGGATTTCCTTCACGAGTACGGCCACTTTATTCAAGGCGTCTGGACTGGCGGCGACAGTGGCGCGACGATAGCGTTGAAAAACCCGGCCACGGGCGCGGCCCTGAGCCGCATCGCCGCAGGAAACGCCGTCGATGCAAAGCGGGCGATCGACGCGGCGGCCAGCGCATTTCCGGCGTGGTCTCAAACGCCGCCGGCCAGGCGTCAGGAGATTCTTTACGAGATCGTGCGCCGCCTCAAAGCCCGCCTCGGTCACTATGCAATGATGGACACGTTGAATAATGGCAAGCCCATCAGCGAAGCCACCCATTTCGACATGCCGATGGCCATAGAGCAGTTCGCGATTTTCTCTGGCGCTCCTTGGCAATTGCACGGGGAGTCAGTGCGGGCGGCCGACGCGGTCGGCATCATACATCGCGAGCCCTTGGGCGTGGTGGTGCAAATCATTCCCTGGAATGTGCCGATGATCATGCTGGCTTCGAAGATCGCTCCGGCGCTGGCCGCCGGCAACACGGTGGTGATGAAGCCGTCGGAGATCGTGTGCTTGTCGGTGCTGGAGTTCATGCGTGAGATGGCCGATCTGCTGCCCCCGGGGGTGCTCAATATCGTCACTGGGTATGGTCCTGACCTGGGCGAGGCTCTAGTGACCGATCCACGAGTGCGCAAGGTTGGTTTCACCGGCTCTCGTCCCACCGCGCGCCGCCTCATGCAGTACGCATCCGTCAATATCATTCCGCAAACCATGGAGTTGGGAGGCAAGTCGGCCAATATCGTTTGCGAGGACGCTGACCTGGACGCCGCGGCCGAAGGCGCGGCGATGTCCACAGTGTTGAACAAGGGCGAGGTTTGCCTGGCGGGTTCCCGACTTTTCGTGCACGAGAAAGTGAAGGACGCCTTTCTCGAGAAGCTGCAACGCATTCTGCGAGGCATTCGGATCGGGGATCCGACTTTGCCCGATACCCAACTTGGCGCGCAGGCCTCGCAAATGCAGATGGACAAGATCACGGGCTATCTGGAATTAGGACCCAGGGAGGGGGCGAAGGTCTTGATGGGAGGGCAGCGGGCCGAGGTGAAAGGCCTTGAAAATGGGTTGTTCATCCAGCCGACGATATTCGTCGATGTGGACAACTCCATGAAAATCGCTCAGGAGGAAATCTTTGGGCCCGTTGTCAGCGTCATTACCTGGAAGACCGACGATGAGGTGGTGCGTTTGGCCAACGATTCGATATATGGCCTGGGCGGCGGAGTGTGGACATCCGACCTGTCTCGCGCCCATCGTATGGCTTGCGCACTCGAAACAGGCACCATATGGATCAATCGCTATTACAATTTTCTGGGCGGCATGCCGATCGGTGGCTATAAGCAAAGCGGTTTCGGCCGTGAGTTCGCCCATGAGGTCTTGAATCACTACACGTTGACCAAGAGCGTGGTGATCAATCTACATCCCGGCCCCGTGGGGGTTTTCGGCTAGAACGGTAGGGCGCATTGCGTTCGGGCCGGAAAGATGCGGCGCGGGGCGGCGGATCATATGGTCCGCCGCCCCGCGATTTGTTTCTGATTGTTTGGGCCTAGGCGATGACCTTGGCGATAGCATCGGCCACGTAGTCGATGTTGCGGCTGTTAAGCGCGGCCACGCAGATGCGGCCGCTGCTGACGGCATAGACGCTGTGCTCGTTGCGCAGGCGGTCGACCTGCTCGGCGGTAAGGCCCGAATACGAGAACATGCCTCGCTGCGCAAGCACGAAATCGAAGTCCTGCTTCACACCGCGGGCCTTGAGCTTTTCGACGAGCTGCTGGCGCATGGCGCGGATGCGGTTGCGCATTTCGGCCAGCTCTTCGACCCACAGCGCGTAAAGTTCGGGGCTGTTCAGCACCGAGGCTACGATGGTTCCGCCATGGGTGGGAGGGTTGGAGTAATTGGTGCGGATGACGCGCTTGAGCTGGCTGAGCACGCGGTCTTTTTCGTCCTGGCTGCCGGCCACCAGGGTGAGCGCGCCGACGCGTTCGCCATACAGCGAAAAGGACTTGGAAAACGACGAGCTGATGAGCATGGTGAGGCCCAGCCCGGCGAACAGCCGCACGACGGCGGCGTCTTCCTCGAGGCCGTCGCCAAAGCCCTGGTAGGCGATGTCGACGAACGGTACGAGGTCGGCCTCTTTGACGGCTTGCGCGATTTCGCGCCATTGCTCGATGCTGGGATCCACGCCGGTGGGGTTATGGCAGCAGGCGTGCAGCACCACGATGGTCTTGGCCGGCAGCGCCTTGAGCGCGGCCAGCATGCCCGGAAAGTCCAGGCCGTGGGTCTTAGCGTCGTAGTAGGGATAGGTTTCGACTTTGAAGCCGGCGCGCTCGAACAGCGCGCGATGGTTTTCCCAGCTGGGGTTGCTGATGACGACCTTGGAGCCGGGCAACAGTTGCCTGAGGAAATCGGCGCCGATCTTGAGCGCGCCGGTGCCGCCCAACGCCTGGGCGGTAAGGACGCGGCCTTCGGCGATGAGCGGCGAATCGGCGCCAAGCAAGAGGGTTTGCGCGCCCTTGTTGTAGCTGGCAAGCCCTTCGATGGGCAGGTAGCCGCGTGCTGCGGCGGCCTCGATGCGTGCGACCTCGGCTTTGCGAACGGCCTTCAGCAGCGGAATGCGGCCCTCGTCGTTGTAGTACACACCTACGCCCAGATTGACTTTGGTGCTGCGGCTATCGGTGTTGTATTGCTCGTTGAGACCAAGAATGGGGTCGCGTGGAGCCAGCTCGACGGATTCGAAAAGAGAGGTCATGGTTTGGAAGGTTGCCAGAGGGAGGGGGAAAGGAATAAAAAGAGTGTAATAGTGAGATAATAAGGGGTTTACCCTGAGGTTGTCTAGCAATGACCACTCACGCTCCTGGCTTCATCCAGTATCCGGACAGTCCGTTTCAGCTTTACCAGCCTTATCCACCGGCCGGCGATCAGCCTTCGGCAATCAATGGGCTGGTCGAAGGCGTCACCGACGGCCTCATGTACCAGACACTGCTGGGGGTCACTGGGTCGGGCAAGACCTACACCATGGCCAATGTCATTGCCCGCACGGGACGCCCGGCCATCGTGCTGGCGCCCAACAAGACCCTGGCGGCGCAGCTGTATGCCGAGTTCCGTGAATTTTTTCCGAACAACGCCGTCGAGTATTTTGTCTCGTATTACGACTACTACCAGCCCGAAGCCTATGTGGCGGCCCGCGACCTGTTCATCGAGAAGGATTCGTCCATCAACGAGCATATCGAGCAGATGCGCTTGTCGGCCACCAAGAGCCTGCTGGAGCGGCGCGATACGATCATCGTGGGCTCGGTGTCCTGCATATACGGTATCGGCAATCCGGGCGATTATCACGCCATGGTGCTCACGCTGCGCACCGGCGACCGAATTCCCCGCCAGGAACTGCTGGCGCGCCTGGTGGCCATGCAATACGAGCGCAACGATGTCGAATTCGCTCGCGGCACGTTTCGCGCGCGGGGCGAAGTCATCGACGTCTTTCCGGCCGAACATGCCGAGCTGGCGCTGCGCCTTACCTTGTTCGACGACGAGGTCGAGTCGCTGGAACTGTTCGACCCGCTTACCGGGAAAATCAAGCAGAAGATCGTCCGCTTTACCGTGTTCCCCCGTTCGCACTACGTCACCCCCCGCGAAACCGTGCTGCGGGCCATCGAAACCATCAAGCTCGAACTGCGCGAGCGGCTGGATTTCTTCGTCAAGGAAAACCGCCTGGTGGAAGCGCAGCGGCTCGAGCAGCGCACCCGCTTCGACCTGGAAATGCTGCAGGAACTGGGGTTCTGCAAGGGCATCGAGAATTACTCCCGCCACTTGTCGGGCGCGGCCGCCGGCGAGCCGCCTCCAACCCTCATCGACTACCTGCCCGCCGATTCGCTGATGTTCATCGACGAAAGCCATGTCACCATGGGGCAGCTGGGCGCCATGTACAAGGGCGACCGCTCGCGCAAGGAAACCCTGGTCACCTTCGGTTTTCGCCTGCCTTCGGCGCTGGACAACCGCCCCTTGAAGCTCGAAGAGTTCGAGCACCGCATGCCGCAAACGGTTTTTGTGTCGGCCACGCCCTCCAATTACGAGCGCGATCACGCCGACAATATTGTCGAGCAGGTGGTGCGTCCGACCGGGCTGGTCGATCCCGAAATCGAAGTCCGCCCCGCCACGACTCAGGTCGACGACTTGCTGGGTGAGGCCAAATTGCGGGCGGCCGCGGGCGAGCGCGTATTGGTGACTACCCTGACCAAGCGCATGGCCGAGGACTTGACCGACTATCTGACCGAAAGCGGCCTCAAGGTGCGCTATCTGCATTCGGACATCGATACGGTCGAACGGGTTGAAATCATTCGAGATCTGCGCCTGGGCGTGTTCGACGTGCTGGTGGGCATCAACCTGCTGCGCGAAGGGCTGGATATTCCCGAAGTGTCGCTGGTTGCCATTCTGGATGCGGACAAAGAAGGCTTCTTGCGTTCCGAACGCAGCCTGATCCAGACCATAGGCCGGGCGGCGCGCAATCTGAACGGGCGGGCCATACTTTATGCCGACCAGATCACCGATTCCATGCATCGGGCCATAGGCGAGACTGAAAGGCGCCGGGCCAAGCAACTGGCTTTCAATGAAGAGCACGGCATTACGGCGCGCGGGGTCAACAAGGCGGTGCGCGAGATGATCGACGGCGTCATGTCGCCCACGGCCGAAGCGGCGGTGATGGAGGACATTCCGCTTGCCGTGCTGGCCGACGACAAATCCCTGGCCAAAGAGATCCGCCGCCTGGAAAAACTGATGATGGATCACGCCAAGAACCTGGAGTTCGAGCAGGCCGCCGCCGCGCGAGATGCCTTGAATCACCTGAAGCAGCGGGCCTTGCTGTCATAAGCGAGCACCATGACAATCGTGTTGCGGTTTTGGGTTTGGCTTGGCTTGCTTTAAAAAAGCGGGTTTCAAGCTGTAATATGTTGGAAAATTCCAACACGGCAAGGGCGTGCGCGGGCCAAGCAAGACCGTGTTTGCGGGTGGGAAACGCATCGCGGCGGCAACGGAAGCGGGAATTGAGCTTGATTTATACCAAGGGTAAACCCTTAGTTTTGTCGAAAAAGAATCCTTGAAAATGTTTGCTGCACTGCATGAATGCTGGCTTCCTGCGGTATTCCAAAATGCGTTTCGAGGGCCGTTTCCCAAGTTTTTGCCGTCAGGTAAAGCTTTAATATTTTGTGTATTAATTTTTGTCAATGCGCGTTTCGACAGGTCCCCGGGGCTTGCGAAAACTATTGCCTTATTGCGGGTTTTCCCGCACAATTTCACCCATGATGACTAAGGTACTTTTCGTTTGCATGGGTAATATCTGCCGCTCGCCAAGCGCAGAGGGTGTGTTCCGTCGTCTGGTCGACGAAGCGGGGCTGTCCGGCGTGGTCGACGTGGATTCGGCCGCCACCCATAACTTCCATATTGGCGAAGCGCCCGACGCTCGTGCCCAGGCGGCTGCGCGCAAGCGCGGCTACGACATCTCGGCATGCGTCGCGCGTCAAATCACCGCCGACGATTTCCGCGAATTCGACCTCATTCTGGCCATGGACTGGGAAAACCTTTCCGCCCTGCAGCAGCAGTGCCCCAAGGTATACCAGCACAAGCTCATGCTGCTTATGCGCTTCGCCAACGAGTTCGAAGAAGCCACGGTTCCCGACCCTTACTACGGCGGCCCCGAAGGTTTCGCCAAGGTGCTCGACTACCTCGAAGACTCCTGCCAGGGCGTGCTCGAAGTCGTGCGCAAGCGGGCAACGCAATACCAGGCGGCGTAAAGCGGGTAACTGCCTCGGCGTCGAAGTATTGCAGTGCAAAAAAACCGGGCTTTCAGCGCGGTTTTTTTTCAGCTCAGTTCCCTAGTAAATCAGTCAGGTATTTGCTATACTTGACTTAAATAGTCGGGTATAAGGACGCTTGACTATCGGTTGGCGCTTCGATCCAACCGTTAATTGATCCGTGTGTTTGGCTTGGCAAGGAATTCACTATGCGTTTGACGACCAAAGGGCGTTTTGCAGTAACTGCCATGATAGACCTCGCTTTGAAGCAACAAAGCGGCCCCGTCACCCTGGCGGCCATCAGTCAGCGGCAAAATATTTCCCTATCCTATCTCGAGCAACTGTTCGGCAAATTGCGCCGCCACGAATTGGTCGAAAGCATCCGGGGGCCGGGGGGAGGTTACTCGCTGGCGCGCCTGGCGCGCAATATCACGGTGGCCGACATTATTTTTGCGGTCGACGAACCGCTGGACGCCACCAGTTGCGGCGGCAAGGAAGACTGCAATGTGGGGCGCAGCGGCACTTCGGGCAAATGCATGACCCACGAACTATGGACTACACTGAATCATAAAATGGTCGAGTTTCTAGATTCCGTGTCTTTGCAGGACCTCGTCGACAAGCAGCGCATGCGCCTGCTGGCCGAAGCCACCCAGGCACAGACCTCTAAAATCAAGGAAGTGGGTATCAAGATCGTATCGCCGATGTCCGCCTGAATCGCCCGGCCAAATTGGCATCGGCGAACGTCAGGGCGCGGCCCGGCCAAACAAAGCAAGCAGGAACCCCAGGCTATGGCCTATAGCAATAAAATACTCGACCATTACGAAAACCCCCGCAATGTCGGCGCCTTCGACAAAAACGATGCCAGCGTCGGCACAGGCATGGTTGGCGCGCCTTCCCAGGGCGATGTCGTGAAATTGCAGATCAAGGTTGACGAACAGGGTATCATTAAGGATGCACGCTTCAAAACCTATGGCTGCGGTTCGGCCATAGCATCCAGTTCGCTGGCCACCGAATGGGTCAAAGGCAAGACGCTGGACGAAGCGCTCAGCATCCGCAATACGCAAATTGCCGAAGAACTTGCTTTGCCGCCGGTAAAGATCCACTGCTCCATTTTGGCCGAAGACGCCATCAAGGCCGCAGTGCGAAATTACAAAGACAAGCATCAGGATTAACAGTATGGAAATTACGCTTACACAACAAGCCGCCGACCACATCAACCGTTATCTCGAAAAACGCGGCAAGGGCATGGGCCTGCGCCTGGGCGTGCGTGCCAGCGGGTGCTCCGGCATGGCCTACAAGCTAGAATATGTCGACGAGCCCAATGCCGAAGACACCGTGTTCGAGCAACTGGGCGTCAAGGTTTTCGTCGACCCGCAAAGCCTGCCGTATCTCGATGGCACGCAGCTGGACTACACGCGCGAGGGCCTGAACGAAGGGTTCAAGTTCTCCAACCCCAACGAAAAAGCCACCTGCGGCTGCGGCGAGTCGTTCACGGTGTAATGCCGCCAAAGGAATGATTCACTGGTTCTAGGCAAAGCTGCCGCCACCGCGCGCATATGCGGTAGCCGATTCTGCGCAATCCTGTTTTCGGCAGCTTTGTCTTGCAATAGCCGGTTGTTTATCTGGCTTATTGCATGTACTTTCATCATGCATCAGGCAATTCAGCAAAAGCGATCCAGCAAAGACCGCCTAGTAAAGGCCGACTGGAAAAGGCAGTTCAGCAAAAGCAATCCAACATTGTGTGTCAGATTGCTTTATTTATTTACATCGCTGATATATTATTAAATACATAGGCCATTTGGCCTAGGTAAAAAAGCCACTGCCAGAGCTTGCTTCGCAAAAAATCAATAAAAAAAGCCTATGTGACTCATGCGCATAGGCTTTATGCGATTTCAAACGACGTCATTGTCGTATTCAGAAACTTGCGGCCTACCGGCGCGGTTCGCCCGCTTGGCCGCAGATAGCAGCTGTTTCCCGTTTTCGTAGTCGTTTCACCGGCCCCACCCGGCAAGGAAGGATACAAATGGATATGTTGCCCACGAAGATTTTGCAAGCCACCGCGCTTTCGATGCCATCGGAAGCCAGGGTAACTCGGCGCCAGCCGGTTCCCGCATAGAGGGGGAAAAGCATGAATACAACTATGAGCAAGCAGTTGGCGGTGTTGCGGGTCACCGCACTGACGGCGGCATTGATGAGTGTGTATGGGGTTGCCCAGGGCACCCCGACATATAGCGCGGGATCAGGCGACACTATCAACGTGACTGACAGCACGATAACGAATACCGATTCCCCTGCAACGTCGGTGATCATTGCGAATGGCTTGGGCGCCGACATTACCTTCGACAAAACGGATATCGTCATAAACTGGAACGGCCCGAACGCCAGCAACACCTCCAACGCCGCGCTACAAGCTGCCAATGGCGGGAAGATAACGATAACGGGCGGCACAATCAATACGTCCTATAACAATGACGCAACTCAGAACAACGTGCGCAAGCAGGGGTTGCAAGCCATCGATGGCGGCACCATCAATGCTTCGAACATCACCATCAATACCACCGGCGGAAAAAGTCCGGGCGTGCAGGCCTTCAGGACATACACCAATCCAACGGCCGGCGACACGCCGACGGTTGTCAATTTGGATCACGTTGCTATCAATACTGGTGGGCCAGAGTATTCGGTGGGTATACGAGCCGATCACAATGGTGCAAGCGTCATAGGCGTTAATACGGATATCACCACGACCGCGAAAAAGAGCTTTGGCGTCGAGGTCGATGATGGCGGTGCGGTACAGCTAACCAACGGCACAATTACCACCTCGGGAGATCAGGCTGCGGGTGTGCGTGCTTATACTGGTACGAGTACCGAAACTGATCCCAGGGGGCAGTTCGGGCCGGGCATCGTGACGCTTACCGGTACCACCATCAAGACCAGCGGCGCCAAGGCGGCGGGCCTTCTGGCCGGTGATGCGGACGAACCCACGGCGGGGATCATCAATGCGACCAATGTCACGATCACGACATCGGGCAGCGGGGCTCATGCGGCAGCGGCTACGAATGGATCTTCCATCACTCTGAGCGGTGGCACATTGACCGCCGAAGGAAGCGGCTATGGGCTTTATGTCGCCGGGGCTGGTTCCAGCATTACCGTCACGAACGGCACAGTCATCCAAACAGACGGCGGGAAATATGCCGTCCAGGCAGTCGACGGCGGCCAAGTCAGCTTGAGCGGTGGTTCGGTCACCAATGCGGGAACAACCAGCGACAGGACGACTGTCTACGCAACCGGCGTGGGAACTTCAGTGACCGCGCAGGACGTCGCGTTGAAAAACACGGCGGCTGGCCTTGGCACCGGCGATCTTTCCAATGTCGTGTCCGCCGCTTCCCAGGCTTCCGTCACCTTGAATGGTGGCAGCGTGTCTTCCGAAAGCTCGACTTTTGGCCGAGGCATTCTGGCGAGTTCCGGCGCAAGCGTCACCGCCAACGGCGTTGATATTTCTACTGTCGGCACGTTGTCCAACGCGGTGCATGCGTATAGTAAACAGCAACTGCTTACCGATACGGCCGATACGGCATTCATTACACTCGACAGCGGCACGGTAGGCACAAGCGGCGACAACAGCTACGGCTTGTTCGCGCAAAACAAGGGTTCGAGTGTTTCCACGACCGGCAGCACTGTCGTCACGACGACGGGCGCTAACTCGTTCGGCGCAGTGGCCTATAACGGTGGGGTGTTGAACCTGGCCGGGGTTGCGTTGACGACTAGCGGCTCTGGCGCCGATGGCATTGCAGTCAATGAATTGTTGGGCGCCCAGACGCCGGGGAAGGTGCCTACTCCCAATTTTGGAAGCACGTTGAGTCTGAAAGACAGCAGCGTAACGTCCGAAAAAGCCAACGGCATATATTTGGGTAAAGATTCGACCGCCACGATTGAAAACACGGCTATTCTGGCGGCCAAGCATGGAGTGGTTATCCAGGACGGCGCAAGCGCCGCCATCACTGGCGGCTCCGTTGCGTCGACGGGAAATGAGCAGCACGCCGTCGTGGTTGATGGAGAAGGTTCGTCGTTCAGTGCCGGCAACGTTGCCATCAGCGCTGCGGGTTCGATTGATAATCGGGGCGATGTGACACATGCCATCGATCTTACCAATGGCGCCACGGCGGCGATCACCGGCGGCAGCATTAAAACAACCGGCGCCAATTTCACCACAGGTATTTTTGCTGCTACTGGCAGCACGGCGACTGCCAATAACGTAGCTATTTCCACAACCGGGGATACCGGGGTGGGCGTGCGTGCCTACAGCGCGTATGAAACAGCAGACGAAAGTCCCACCCCCACTCCCAACCAGACCGTCAACATCAACGGCGGCTCCATTACCACCAGCGGTGTCGAGAGCTATGGACTCTGGGCTCAGGATATGGGTTCGCATATTGTGGCGGATTCGTATACCGATCCGTCGAGCTCATCCGTTACGCCTCTTACCATAACGACCAGCGGAGAAAATGCATATGGCGTGGCCGTATATGGCGGCGCGGACGCTTCGTTGACAGACGTCGTCGTCAATACATCGGGCGCGGGTGCGAGCGGGGTTGCGCTGAACACGCTGGGGGCCCTGTATCATCCAACCAGGCCTTCCAGTGTTGCCGCGACATTCACCATGTCGGGGGGCAGCATTAGCGCAACAGGAGCGGGAGCATCGGCGGCTGTCCTGCAGGACAGCGGTACAGCCAACTTCACGGGCACGACGCTTAGTTCGGCGGGAGCGACGTTCAGCTCGGTCTTTACCCTGTCGGGGCAGTCCCAGAACATTACGCTGGGCAGCGGCACGACGGTGGCCAGCAACAACGGCACGCTGTTGAACGTGACACGTAGCGGCGCCGGGACGGATGGCACGGTCATGCTGGCGCTGCAGGATGGTTCGTTCGCCCAGGGCAATGTGTACGATAAAGACGGCAGCAATCAGGTTACGGTTACCAAGGGCGCCAATGCAAGCTGGGCGGGTCTGGTGGTGGACAGCACGACGCAACAGATCGACTCAAGCACCCCTCCGCCGCCGGACTACTCCACGCCCAACGATGTCCTCATCACCAGCACGGATCCGGTGACCTTCACCGGCACGACCAACGTGGGCGGTGACTTCTCGGGTTCCACGGGCGGCAGCACCACCTTCAGCGGCTCGACCACCATCAGCGGCAACCTGGTCGGGGCGCAAGGCTCGACGACGAGCTTCTCGGGCCCGACCACGATCGGCGCGGTCACGGGCGGCTCGGGCTCGAGCATCCACTTCACGGGCTCGTCCACCACCATCCAGGGCAATGTGTCGGGCAACCAGGGTACGCAAATCACCTTCAGTCAGGGCGGCAGCACCACCATCGGCGGCTCGGTGAACCTGAGCGGCAGCGGCACCAGCACCCACGGCGGCACCATCGGGAACCCCATCATTGTCCAGGGCGATGTGACGGTGGGCAGTGGCGCGACCCTGGGCGGCAACATCACCTCCAACGGCTCGCTGGGCGGCTCGGGCGGCACGATCGGACCGGGCAACTCGGTGGGCGTGCAAAGCTATGCAACGAGCGCTGGCTTTACCGGCACCTACAAGGCCGAGGTCAATGCAGCGGGCAACTCCGACCTGATCGTCATCCGCTCGGGCAACTTCGACCTGTCGGGCATCGGCCTGACGGTGGGGCAAGAGAACGGCAACGGCGGCTACGTGCTGAACCACGACTACACCATTGTGCAGACGCCGGGCGGCTCGGTGGTGAACACGTTCCAGAGCACGGGGCTGGATTCGAGCTTTGCCGGCACGCTGGTGCAGCTCGATCCGGTCAAGTACGGGGCGCAGGACGTCAAGGTCAGCCTGTCGGTGAACAACTCGGCCATCGAGGCCAAGCGTGCCGGCTTTAGCGCCAACCAGAACGCCGCGCTCGATGGCGTGCTGTCGGTGGCCGGGCACAACACGGCGGCCGATGCGGCGCTGCAGTCCACGGACTCGGGCGGGGCGCTGAACCAGCTGTCGGGCGAATCGTTCGCCAGCACGGCCTCGGCGCTGCTGGCCTCCAGTGGGCTGGTGCAGCGCACGCTGACCCAGCGCATGCAGGGCAATGTGGGCAGCGGGATGCGCCCCGGGGCGCTGACGGCGCAGGCGGGTGGAGCCTTGCCGGCCGGGTCGCTGCCGCAGTCCGAGGCGCAGCCGTTGTGGGCGCAGGTGGTGGGCAACTGGAACACGCTGTCCAGCGACGGCAACGCGGCCAAGGTCAGCACGGATCTGGGCGGGGTGTTTGTCGGGGGCGATGCGGGGGTCGGATCGGGCTGGCGCGTGGGCGGGGCCCTGGGCTACACCCACGGCAATATCGACGTGGACGACCGCTCGTCGCGCAGCAAGGTGGATAGCTACACGGTGTCGCTGTATGGCGGCAACAGCTGGGCGGCAGGCAAAGGTAAGGTGAACTTCCTGGCCGGGGCGGCCTACACCTGGAACAAGGTGGACAGCCGGCGCACGGTGACGGTGGGCGGCAATCAGACGCTGCGGGCCGACTACAACGGCAATGCCACGCAGGTGTTCACGGAGCTGGGGTATGCGCTGCCGGTGGGGGCGCACAGCGTGCT